>CANJYY010000190.1 GCA_947479185.1 Caulobacteraceae bacterium | reverse complement strand
GCGGCCGCGGGTGCCGGAGGACTCCAGCAGCGAGGACTGGAACCAGCCGCGATGCTGGTCGCTGCCCTCGAGATAGAGGTCGGCCGGCCAGTGGCTGTCGGCCCGGCCCTCGATGGTGAAGGCGTGGGTTGCGCCGGAGTCGAACCAGACGTCGAGGATGTCGTTGATCTTCTCGTATTGCGCCGGATCGTGCTCGCCGAGGAAGTCCGTGTCGGGGCGCAGGAACCAGGCGTCCGCGCCCTCCTTGGCCACCAAGTCGACGATGCGTTTGTTGACGGCCTCGTCGCGCAAGGGCTCGCCGGTCTCGCGGTCGACGAACATGGCCAGCGGCGTGCCCCAGGCGCGCTGGCGGCTGATCAGCCAGTCCGGGCGCGTCTCGACCATGCCGCGGATGCGGTTGCGGCCCATGTCGGGATGGAAGGCGGTGGCGTCGATCGACTGCAGCGCGGTCTCGCGCAGGGTGCGGCCCCCATGGACATCGTCGGCGAGAGCCTCATCCATGCGGATGAACCACTGCGGCGTGTTGCGGAAGATCACCGGCGCCTTGGAGCGCCAGCTCATCGGATAGCTGTGCTCCAGCCGCCCGCGGGCCAGCAGGTTGCCGGCCTCGATCAGCTTTTCCATCACCGCGCCGTTGGCGGGACCGAACTTGCCGACCTTCTTGCCCTCGGTCTCCAGCACCTTGAGGCCGGCGAACAGCGGCACATGCTCGAAATAGGCGCCGTCCGGGCCGACCGTCTCGGGGATGGTCGGGTCGATGCCGGCCGCCTCGAGCTGGACCCGGCTCTTGAGCCAGATGAGGTAGTCGTCGGCGCCGTGGCCCGGCGCGGTGTGGACAAAGCCGGTGCCGGCGTCGTCGGTGACATGGTCGCCGGCCAGCATGGGCACGGGGAAGCCGTAGCCGACGTCGATCTGCGCCAGCGGGTGAGCGAGGGTCAGTTTCGCGCAGTCAGCGGTCTCGACGCGGGTCCACTTCGCCACCTTGGCGGCCTTGAACACCTCCTCGGCCAGCTTGTCGGCGAGGATCAGGCGGTCGCCCGGCGCGGCCCAGGGCGCGAACTCCAGGCCCTCTTCCAGCGCCTCGACGCGATAGACGCCGTAGGCGATGCGCGGGCTGTAGCTGACGGCGCGGTTGGCCGGGATGGTCCAGGGCGTGGTGGTCCAGATGACGACCGAGGCGTCGCCACCCGCCACCGGGAACTTCACCCAGACCGTCGGGCTGTTGTGGTCGTGGTACTCGACCTCGGCGTCGGCCAGGGCTGTGCCCTCGACGGGGCTCCACATCACCGGCTTGGAGCCGCGATAGAGCTGGCCGCTCATCATGAACTTGTGGAACTCGGCGACGATCGTCGCCTCCGAGGTGAAGTCCATCGTGGCGTAGCGGTGTTCGTAGTCGGCCAGCGTGCCGAGCCGCTTGTGCTCGGCCATCTGCACGCCGATCCAGCCGGCGGCGTACTCGCGGCAGCGGGTGCGGAATTCCTCAGTCGGGACATCGGCCTTGCGGCGGCCCTTGCCGCGGAATTCTTCCTCGATCTTCCACTCGATCGGCAGGCCATGGCAGTCCCAGCCGGGCACGTAGTCGACGTCGAAGCCCATCGCGAAGCGGCTGCGGACCACGAAGTCCTTCAGCGACTTGTTCAGCGAGTGGCCGATGTGGATCGGGCCGTTGGCGTAGGGCGGGCCGTCATGGAACACGAACAGCGGCGCGCCGGCGGCCTGCCTCGTCTTGCGCACGGTGTTGTAGAGGTCCTGGTCGGTCCAGGCCTGCAGGATCTTCGGCTCCAGCGTCGGCAGCCCGGCCCGCATCGGGAAGGCGGTCTCGGGAAGGAATACGGTTTCGCGGTAGTCGCGCTGGGAAGCGGCGTCGTCGGTCATGGGAGATACTCGGAGATTGCGGAAGGAACGGGTTTCGCTACCCGGCGCACGTCGCCTCGTCCGGCGACGTCACGCCGGGCGGATAATTCGCGAAATCTTCCGAACCGAAGTCATGGCCGGGCTGTAGCAGACGCGCCCCCCCACTGTCATCCCGGACGGCCAAAAGCCGATCCGGGACCCGGATCGAGTCCAGGCCGAATCTGGGTCCCGGCGCTTCGCTACGCTTCGGCCGGGATGACAGTTGGGCGTCAGCTCTTCTTCCGCGCCCTCGGCGTGACCGTGACCTTCATCCGCACGCCGGCGCGGACGATGTCGAGGACCATCGGCTTGTCGATGCTGGCGGGCCCAAGCGCGCGCAGCAGATCGTCCAGGCCGGTGATCAGCCGGCCCTCGGCGGCGACGATCAGGTCGCCCGACGCGATGCCGGCCTTCTCCGCCGGACCGCCGGCGTCGACCGAGGCGACCCAGACGGCGTAGGGCTGGGTGACGCCGGCCGACCTGGCGATGGCCGGCGGGATCGGAGTCTGCTGGGCGACCACGCCGATCGTGCCGCGCCGCACGTGACCGTGTTTGGCGATCTCGGCCATGACGAACGAGGCGGTGTTCGAGGCGACCGCAAAACACAGCCCCTGGGCGCCCATGATGACGGCGGTGTTGATGCCGATGACCTCGCCGTTCGAGCTGACCAGCGGCCCGCCCGAGTTGCCCGGATTGAGCGCCGCGTCGGTCTGGATCAGGTCCTCGATCAGCCGGCCCTTTTCCGCGCGCAGCGAGCGGCCCAGCGCCGAGACCACGCCGGTGGTCACCGTGGCCTCGAAGCCGAGCGGCGCGCCGATGGCGATGACCAGCTGGCCGCGGCGCAGCTTCTTGGAGTCGCCCAGCCGGGCGAACGGCGCCTTGACCGGCTGCTCGACCTTGAGGACGGCGATGTCGGTGTCAGGATCGTCGCCGATCGGACGGGCGGTCAGGGCGCGGCCCTCGGCGGTGATCACCGCCAGGCGCGAGAAGCCGCCGACCACATGGCTGTTGGTGACGATCAGGCCGTCGGCCGAGACGAAGAATCCCGAGCCCTCGCCGGCGAAGCTGCCGTCGGTGGTGATCGGGGCCACACGAACCACGGCCGGGCCGACGGTCTCGACCGCCTTCACCACCGCGTCGGAATAGGCGTCGAGCAGGTCCATCTCGCCGCGCACCAGACGCGGCTCGACCCGGGTGTCGAGCACGAACGAGGCGTCGGGCGGGAAGGCGAACGATTCGGGCGTCACCCGGGTCGCCGCCGGGCGTCGCGCCCTGGCGAACGTGTCGTACTTGCGTGCCTTGAACATCGGGCCCCCACCGGAATGGTTAACAGGGAACACGACGCGGACCGCGGCGCCAAGGGGGGATCGCCCGGAGAGGGAATTGCGTGGTTCGAGACGCTCGGCTGAGGCCTCGCTCCTCACCATGACGAAAAGAAGCGCAAGTCACCCCCGCCCGTCATCCTGAGGAGCGATCCATCAGGATCGCGTCTCAAAGGACGCAAGCTGCCTACGCCGCGAGAATCGCCCGGGCCTGCGCCTCGTCCACGCGGATCTGGACAACCATCTCGTCGATCGAGCCGAACTTCTCTTCCGGCCGCAGGAAGGCGACCAGCTCGGTCTCGATGACCTGGCCGTAAAGGTCCTCGTCGAAGTCGAACAGCCAGACCTCGAGCCGGGTGTCGACCTCGCCGGTGGTCGGGTTGTTGCCGATGTTGGCCACGCCCGCATAGACCCGGCCGTCCGGCAGGCGCGTGCGGGTGGCGTAGACGCCGAGCCTGGGCACCACATAGTCGACCATGAACACATTGGCCGTCGGGAAGCCCAGCGTGCGGCCCAGCTGCTTGCCGCGGCGGACCACGCCCTCGATGGCGAACGGCCGGCCGAGGATCGCCGCGGCGGCCTCGGGGCGTCCCCCGCGCAGGGCCTCGCGCACGCCGGTGGAGCTGTACTTCTCGGCCCCCTCCCCGACCGCCTCGGCGACCGAGACGGTGAAGCCCATCTCGGCGCCGTAAGCCTTCATGGCCTCGGGGCTGCCGGTGCGGCCCTTGCCGAAGGAGATGTCGAAGCCGACCGCCACGTGACGCACGCCCAGACCCTCGTGGAGCACATGCTCGACGAAGCCCCGGTCGCTGAAGTTGGCCATCTCGAAGTCGAAGTTCAGCACATAGAGCAGCTCGACGCCGAGCGCCTCGAGCGCCCGGGCCTGCTGCTCGACGGTCATCAGCCGGAAGGCCGGCTCATCCGGCTGGAACAGCCGGCGCGGATGCGGATCGAAGGTGATCACCGCCAGCGGCGCGCCGGTGGCTTTCGCCGCCGCCGCGGCGCCGGCGATGACCTGCTGGTGGCCCTTGTGCACGCCGTCGAAATTGCCGAGCGCCACCGCCGCGCCGCGATCGGCGGGCGCGAGGGTCTTCCAGCCGTGAACGATCCGCAGGGTCATCAGGCGGGCCGGCGCGGAACCATGATGGTCGCCTCGCCGTCGAGCACGACCTTGCCCCCGACGGTGCAGACCGTCGACAGCACGGCGCGGGCCTTTTCGGCGTCCAGGCTGGTGATGGTGGCGGTGACGGTCACCTCGTCGCCGATCTTCACCGGGCGCTTGAAGGTCAGGGTCTGACCCAGATAGATCGCGCCCGGCCCCGGCAGCTTGCCGGCGATCAGGGCCGAGATGTAGGCCGCCGACAGCATGCCGTGGGCGATGCGCCCCTTGAACTGGGTGGTCGCCGCGAAGGCCTCGTCCAGATGCACCGGGTTATGGTCGCCGCTGACGTCGGCGAAGGCCTGGATGGCCTTCTCGTCGACGGTGCGGGTCAGGTCCGCCGACTGGCCAACCGTCAGATCCTCGAAATACAGGGCCGACATCGCGTGGTTCCTCGTTCTTGTTGTGTCTACCAGACCAGATCGGCCATGGCGTAGCGGGCCTTGACGCCCTCGGCGGCGAGCAGGGCGTCGACGGCGGGAGCCGACAGCCGCCCGTCAGGGCCCATGGCGGCGTCGCCGTGGATGCCCTTGGCGATGAACAGGCAGTCCAGACCCTGGTCCTCGGCGCCCTGAACGTCGGTGTGGACGCCGTCGCCGATGCACAGCACCCGCGCCGGCGCGGGCGCCCGGCCCAGCAGCCGCTCGGCCTCGGCCAGCGCCAGGTCGTAGATCGCCGGATAGGGCTTGCCGGCCATCTGCACCCGGCCGCCCATGTCGCGGTAGAGGTCGGCCAGCGCGCCGCCGCAGTAGATCAGCTTGCTGCCGCGCTGCACGACCCGGTCGGGGTTGGCGCAGATCATCGTCAGCTGGCGAGACGCCGGCTCGACGAACCGGGCGCGGTAGTCTTCCGGCGTCTCGATCTCGTCGTCATAGGGGCCGGTGACGGCGATGAAGGCGGCCTTGTCCGGCTCGGCGCTGGTCAGGCCGAGGCCCTCGTAGAGGGTGCCGTCGCGCTCGGGACCGATGATCCAGGCCGGGCCGGGCGACCGCTCGGCAAGCAGCATGCGGGTGGCGTCGCCGGAGGTGACCAGGGTGCTCCAGGCCTCGCGCGGCACGCCCAGTTCGTCGAGCTGCGGGATCACGTCATGGGCCGGGCGCGGCGAGTTGGAGATCAGCACCACCGGCCCGCGCTCGGCGCGGTAGCGGGCCAGAGCCGCGCAGGCGTCGGCGAAGCTCTCGCGGCCATTGTGGATCACGCCCCAGACGTCGCTGAGCAGAACGTCATAGTGGTCGGCGAGATCGGCGAGGCCGGCGGGCAGAGCGGTCATGGCCGAGCCGGGTATCGAACCCGTGGCGGCGGGTCAATGTTGCGTGGTTCGAGACGCTCGGCTGATGCCTCGCTCCTCACCATGACGAACACCGGTGAAGCCCACCCCTCCACGCCATCCTGAGGAGCGAGCCTCAAGCGACCCCGCACTTGATCCGGGGCTCGAAGGACGCACGCACCTCCATACTCGCAGACGATCGACCGGGCGCCCGGCCCT
>CANJYY010000189.1 GCA_947479185.1 Caulobacteraceae bacterium | reverse complement strand
TCTCGCTGGTGCGGTTCACCCGGCGGGACGGCCGGGTGCGGTCGCAGGCCCTGTCCAACGCCGGCGTCGGCGTGGCCGGCGACGCGTTCGACTACCGGATCATCGACCATCTGGTGTCGCCCAAGCTCGGCAAGGGCAGCCTGTACAAGGCGTTCGACAACCGCCTGCCGATCCCCAACCGCTACTTCACCGCCTTCGCCCGCTGGGAGCAGCTGGCCCTGCTGCGGGCGTCGAAGGACATGCGCGACATCCGCCGGCTGGTGCGCGACGCGGTCGAGCCGGAAAAGCTGGAACGGCTGGTCGAGGTGCTCGACGACAACCACGGCTACCGGCTCTACCAGTCGGTCTCGCGGCTGAAGGAGGCGCTGTCGGGGTCCGAGGAGGCGGTGTTTTCGTTCAGGGGCGGCAGCGTGGTGATCGAGGGGCCGGTCAAGCGCGCCAGCTTCGACCGCTGGATCCAGCCCGAGCTGACGGCCATCGAAGGCGCGGTCGATCAGGCGCTGGCGCGGGCCGGCCTGACTGAGGCCGGCGTCGACCGGGTGTTCCTCACCGGCGGGTCGAGCTTCGTGCCGGCCGTGCGCGGCATCTTCGAGCGCCGGTTCGGGGCCGGCAAGCTGGAGAGCGGGGCCGAGCTGGTGTCGATCGCCACGGGTCTGGCGCTGCTGGGGGCTGAGGACGACCTGGACGACTGGAGCGAGCGGGCGGGAGGGTAGGGACCGGTCGTCCCCCCATTCCGTCATCGTCGGACCTGTTCCGACGACCCAAGCGCGCGGTGTCTGGAGGTTGGCGCCAGCCGCGCCAAAACTCTCCCCACCGTGTGCATGGGGCCTCGCGACGAGCGCGAGGATGACGGGGATTTTGCGGTTGTCGTCACATCCGCGCTCGCATCCGCACGAACACCTCCGCGACCGCCAGGTTCGGGACCCAGCAGAGGAAGCGGATGGCCCGGTCGGCAGCGTCGTAGCCGAACGGCGAAAAGAACGCGAAGGGCAGGTAGAGGCGCAGGGTCACGGCCGCGAAGGTCAGGGCGAAGCTGCGGATCATCCAGCGGCGGTGTTCGTCGAAGCGGCGGTTCATCGCCGAGGTCCAGGCCTTTGTCGTCGTGAACAGCCACAGCACCGCCAGCAGGCCGAAGCCCGCCGTCGAGACCGGCCCCGTGGTCGCGCCGAAGGCCAGCACCAGACCGGCCGCGCCGGCGACAAGGCAGGCCAGCACATAGGTCCGGCCCATCCAGCGATGCAGCCGCGGGTGTCGGGCGCGCAGGCCCTTGAGGAACTGAAACGGCCCGATCGTCAGCGCGACCAGGGCGAAACCCGCGTGGACCGTCAGGACGCCATACTTCGTGAAGGCGTTGTCCATGATCCCCGGGGCCCCGCCCGGCGCGCCGGGAAACAGATAGCGCACCGACGCCAGGGCGATCAGCAACGAGGTGACCAGCACGAACCCGAACGGCCAGCCCATCTTCGGGCGGGCGGGTGAGGCGAGGCTGTCGGACATGGCGGGGCTCCCGGCGATCTGTAGCCGGACCGTGCCACGGGCTTGCGCATACAAAAAATGCATTGTTTGTATCCAAAGTATGCGTGAAGTGAATTTGACCGGCGTCGACCTGAACCTGCTGCCGCCGCTGGAGGCGCTGCTGCGGCGGCGCAATGTCACCCGCGCCGCCGCCGACGCCGGCCTGAGCCAGCCGGCCATGAGCCGGGCGCTCGGACGGCTGCGCGACCTGCTCGGCGATCCGCTGCTGGTCCGCCAGGGCGGCGCGTTCATCCTCACCCCCTTCGCCGAGGCGCTCGCCCCGCAGCTCGCCACGGCGCTGGGGGAGGTCCAGGGCCTGTTCAGCCGGCCCGCCTTTGACCCGCGGGGCGAGACGCGGACGATCCGCATGGTCGCCAGCGACATTCACACGGTGCTTCTGATCCCGCCCTTGATGGCGCGGCTGGCGGCCCAGGCGCCGGGCGTGGCCCTGCGCGTTGAGGCCTACAGTCCCGACTTGCCGGAGCGGGTGGCCCGCGGGGAGGTCGACCTGACGTTCGCGGTGACCGGGGCGCCGCTGCCGCCGGGCGCCGTCAGTCTGCCGATCGGGCAGGACAGCCTGGTTCTGGTCATGCGGCACGGCCACCCGGCCGCGCGGGCGCCGCTGACCCTCGACGCCTACGCCCTGCTCAGCCACGTCGGGGTCACCCTGTTCGGCGACAACCAGTCGATGATCGACTCCGTCCTGGCGTCACAGGGGCTCGAGCGGCGGATCGCCCTGACCACGCCAAGCTTCGTGGCCGCGCTGGCGGCGGTGGCCGGGGGCGAGGGCGTGACGGCGGTATCGCGGGCCCTGGCGGCGCGGTTCGCCGCGGCGTTCGGCCTCCATCTCGCGCCTGCGCCCTTCCCGGGCGCCCAATACGAGATGACGCTGGTCTGGGCCAATCACCGGACCGGAGACGCGCTGCTGACCTGGCTCAGAGGCCAGATCGTCGAGGTCGCCGCCGAGGTGCTGGCGCCGGTTTGATCGTCGGGGATTGCCGACGGTCCACCGTCCCGGCAATGTGCCGCCCGTTTCGCAAAACAACGCACCGGGGAGGCGCGACCATGACCATCTCGCTCTATGACATCACCGTCGGCCAGTATCTGCAGATCGTCGACGCCGCCGCCGGCTTCCTCGAGCGCGGGCTGAAGCACTGCACGGACGAAGGGGCCAACCCCGATGACCTGGTCGGCAAGCGCCTGACTGGCGACATGCTGCCGCTGTCGTTCCAGATCTCGTCGATCGCCCACCATTCCATCGGCGCCATCGAGGGCGTGAAGGCCGGGGTGTTCGCGGCCACGGGCGGGCCGTCCATGGCGGAAACCTACGCCGGCCTGCAGAAGACCATCGCCGACACCCAGGCCGCGCTGCGCGCCCTGACCCCGGAAGAGGTCAACGCCCTGGCCGGCAAGGACGTGGTGTTCGAGTTCGGCGCGATGAAGATGCCGTTCACCGCCGAGGGCTTCCTGCTGTCGTTCTCGCTGCCGAACTTCTACTTCCACACCTCGACCGCCTACGACGTGCTGCGCGCCAATGGCGTGCCGCTCGGCAAGCGCTACTTCCTCGGCGCGCTCAAGCTCAAGAGCTGACCAGGCGGGGGACGCGCCGCCCTCGGTGCGCGCCCCTGATCGCCTGAGCGAAATTGTCCGGTGAAGATTGCGCGGGGCCGTCCTCGCCCGGGGCTTCCCGAGTCGACACAGTGGCCTTGAACAAGAGGGCTGCCGAAATGCGCGCCCGTCCGGCCCCCGTGGTCGGGCGAGCACGGTTGTGGCTGCGCCCCCAAAAAATGATCCATGAGGGAGAGGACAACATGCACTTCAAGGCGCCCACGCGCGGTCAGCGCGGACCCGGACACAAGACCCTGCTCACGGCGGCCCTGCTGGCCTCGACGGCCCTGGCCTCGCCGGTCTTCGCGCAAACGACGCCCGCCGCTCCCGAAACCGTCGACGAACTGATCGTCACGGCCCAGCGGCGCGAACAGGCCATCAACGACGTCGGTATGCCGATCCAGGCCTTTGGCGCCGAGCAGCTCGAGTCGCTGCGTGTGACCAGCGTGCAGGACCTCTCGTCGGTCGTCCCCAGCTTCACCGTCTCGCGCTCCTACCAGGGCGTGCCGAACTTCACCCTGCGCGGCATCGGCTTCAACACCATCAACATGTCGGCCACCTCGACGGTCGGCACCTATGTTGACGAAGTCGCCTACGCCTATCCGATGATGATGACCGGCCCGGCGTTCGACCTGGAGCGCGTCGAAGCGCTAAAGGGTCCGCAGGGCACGCTCTACGGCCGCAACACCACGGCCGGCCTGATCAACTTCGTCACCCAGAAGCCCTCGACCGAGTTTGAGGCCCGCGCCGTCGCCGAATTCGGCGACTACGGCACCCACAACTTCGAAGGCATGATCTCCGGACCGCTCGGCGATCGCGCCCAGGGCCGCATCTCCTTCCGCACCGAGGACAGCGACAAGGGTTGGCAGGAGTCCAACACCCGCAACGAGACCCTCGGCGAAGTCCACAAGTACGGTCTGCGCGCGGCCCTGGCCCTGCAGCCGACCGACAGCCTCGACATCGACCTGTCCTACAGCCAGTGGGGCAACACGTCCGACACCCTGGCGGCCCAGGCCATCGGCTTCACCCCGGGCACCGATCCGGCCCTTATGCTGAAGGCGACCGCCGCGTTCAACGCCCCGGGTCTCGCCGCCTACATCAGCGGCAACCGCCCGACCAGCGCCACCCAGGCTGACTGGGCTCCCTATGCGACGCGCTCGGTCGACATCGGCAAGGGCCTCGGCATCACCAAGCCGCTGGCCGAAGACACGACCTTCAAGGCCGGCAAGCTGTCGGTCCGCTGGGACATCAACGACGACCTGCGCCTCGTGTCGCTGACCAGCTACAACCACCTCGAGCGCAATGGCGTGATGGACTGGAGCGGCGCGCCCTACAACGTGCTGATGCAGGACGCCCAGGGCGAGATTGAATCGGTCGCCGAGGAAATCCGGCTGGAAGGCGGCAACGACCGCGTGACCTGGCTGTTCGGCGGCTACTACGGCAAGGACGAGATCGTCGACGGCAACCGCACGCTGTTCGGCGACAACGCCAACGTTCGCTACTTCCGCGTCGTCACCGCCTCGCTGCTCGCCACGCCGTACAACACCGGCGGGTTCACGCTGACGGACGCCCAGCAGGCATTCCGCAGCTATATCGACCGCGGCGACATCGAAACGACCACCACCAGCCTGTTCGCCAGCGCCGACTGGACGCTGACCGACGCGCTGACCCTGACGACGGGCATCCGCTATACGCGCGACAAGTCCGAAGCGGTGACCTGCTCGCGGGACTCCAACGGCGTGATGCTGCCGAACGTCAACATCACCAACAAGTACCTCTACCAACTGTTCTACGGCGCGACGATTACGGATGACGTGGCGGTCGGCGGCTGCGTCACCACCTTCGTCACCGGGGCCACCGCCCACCGCGGTCCCGTGGTTACCGAGCTGGACGAGCACAACATCGCCTGGCGCGCGGCCCTCGACTGGAAGGTCAGCGACGACGTCCTGCTGTTCGCCTCGGTGTCCAAGGGCGCCAAGTCCGGCGCCTCGCCGGTCAACACCGCCAGCCTGGCGATCCAGAACCTTCCGGCCAAGCAGGAAGAGCTGCTGGCCTACGAAGTGGGCGTCAAGGCCGGCCTGTTCGACCGTCGGGTGCAGGCCAACGTCTCGGCCTTCTACTACGACTACACCGACAAGCAGATGAGCACCTACAACCCGGACCTGCTCTACACGGCGCTGGCCCGGCTGCAGAACATCCCCGAATCCTTCGCCTACGGCATTGACGGGGAAATCACCTGGCGCGTCACCGACAACCTGACGGCGATCGGCTCGGCGACCCTCCTGCACACCGAGATCGTCGGCTTCAACGGCACCAACTCCTCCGGTCTGCCGCAGAACTATGACGGCAAGTCCTTCATCTACAGCCCCGACTTCCTCGGCAGCCTGACGTTCGCCTACAACCGCGACCTGAACGAGACCCTCGGTGTGACGGCCATGCTCAACGGCCGCTACCAGGGAGACTCGGCGGCCGACCTGGAAGGCAACGCGCTGTACGAAATGCCCGCCTATGGCGTGGTCAACGCCAGCATCGGCATCAACTCGCTCGACGGCCGTTGGGACATCACCGCCTGGGCGCGCAACCTGACGGACGAGTACTACTGGTCGGCCGTCGCCAGCAACGCCAACACCGTGGTGCGCTTCGCGGCCCAGCCCCGGACCGTCGGTGTCGCCCTGACGTTCAAATACTGATCTGAATCTCCGCCATAGGGTCCCTCCTCCCGGGGAGCCCAAAGGCCTTGGCG
>CANJYY010000188.1 GCA_947479185.1 Caulobacteraceae bacterium | reverse complement strand
GGGATCGACCGGGCCGCCGGCCTTGATCGCCTCGTCGACGCCGCCGCGGCGAAGCACGGCCTTGACCCGCTCCAGCAGCAGCCGCTGGCTGAAGGGCTTGTGCATGTAGTCGTCGGCGCCGAGGTTGAAGCCGAGGATCTCGTCGATCTCCTCGTCCTTGCTGGTCAGCATGATCACCGGGACCTCGGAGGTCTGGCGCAGGCGACGCAGCAGTTCCATGCCGTCCATGCGCGGCATCTTCACGTCGAGGATGGCCAGGTCGGGCGGATTGTTCTGCAGCGACTCCAGGCCGGCGACGCCGTCGTGGCAGGCGGTCACCGTGTGACCATGGCTTTCCAGCGCCAGTGAAACAGAGGCGACGATGTTCTCGTCGTCGTCCACCAGGGTGATATTGGCCATTTCAGTCCTTCGTCTCAGCGTGTCGTGCGGGCAGACCCTACCGTGGTCCCGCCCCGGCGCAAGGAATTCACCCGACAGCATGGCCCCATTGCGGCGCTTTCGCATCGTAAACGGGACCTTAGGGCATTACCCACATTGTTCCGGACCATGGAACGAGGCCAGGTCCACTACGAACTGTTCGTGCGCCGTCAGCCCGGTTCGGGCTGGTCGCTCGAAATCGCGACCGAGGATCGGGCGCGCGCGGTCGAGACCGCCGAGCAGGCGCTCGAGGACGGTCGCGTCGCCGCCGTGCGGGTGACCAAGGAAACGCTGGATCCCGAGACCCGCGAATTCCGCTCCGTGACCATCCTGACCAAGGGCGCGCCGGAGCGGACCAAGGCCCGGAAGGTCCGCGAGGACACCGGACCGCTCTGCGTCAGCCCGTCGGACCTCTACACCAGCCATGCGCGCGAACGGATCGGCCGGCTGCTCGACAACTGGCTGCAACGCAACAAGGCCACGCCGTTCGAACTGCTGCACCGTCCCGACCTGGTCGAGAAGCTGGAAGCCTCCGGCATCGAACTGCAGCACGCCATCCAGAAGGTCGCCATCCCCGAGGCCCAGGCCCGCGGCATCGGCGTGCACGAAATCATCCGTTCCTTCCAGCAGCTCGCCGAGCGCGCCATCGAGCGGCTGATGAAGGACCATCGCAAGGGCCTGCTGCCCAATCTCGACCGCGAGGCCTTCGCGGCCGCGGCCGAGCGGCTGTGCGGCGATCCGGACCGGGGCTATCTGCTCGGGGCCGCCGTCGCCGCCTCGATCGGCCCCGCCCGCACCTGGAGCGAGAAGGTCGCCCGGCTGCTCGATCTGGCCGATTCCGCGCCGACCGAGCCCCAGGCGCGAGCCGCAGCGCTGCAGGTCCTCGAACAACCGCTGGCCGAGATCCTCGGTGCGCGCGCCGGCCTGACCGATCTGCTGGGCGCCGATCTCGACCTCGGCGCCCAGCTGGCCGCCATGACCCGCATCGCCGGCGCCGACGCGGTCGAGATGCTGGTCCGGATGGATGCCAAGGTCGCCCGGATCATGCCCGCGCTGTCGCCTCCGGCCCAGCGACTGGCCCAGTGGCTGTCCGACGGAAGCTTCGAAAGCTGCCGCACGGCGATCGCCCAGCGGGTGCTGCGGGAACTGACCGGTCCCCGCCGTCTGAAGCCGGGCGAGGCGCCCGCCGAAATCGAGCTGCTGCGCGGCCTGGCCATGGCCCTGACCGCGTCCGGCGACCAGGTTCTGAGCCTGGACGACATCCACGAGGCCTTTTCCGCCCGCTCGCGCATGCTGGTGACCAGCGACTTCGTCGAGGCGCTGCTGGGCGAGCACATGAGCGCCCGCGAGGAGGTCGAAACGCTGATCCACCTGGCCGAGAACGTCACCGGCGCGGCCAACAAGCGTCAGGCGGCCCGCTATCTGTCGGCCAACGTCTCCGCCCTGCGGTTCGAGAAGGAGCTGCGTTACGGCGCCGACTCACCAGCGACCCGCTTGTCCATTCTCGCCGGCTTGCAGAAGACCGTCCTGCGCGCCGGGCTCGTCGCCGAGGACGCCGGGCCGGTTCAGGCCAAGATCGGCGAGATCGGCGGCCTGATCGAGACCGACAGCAAGATCGTCGCCCTGATCGCCCGTGCGCCGGCCCCGGCCGTGCATCGCCTGAACCTGCTGCTGCGCCTCGCCGTCGGCGAGGCCGCCCCGCTCGGCCCCGCCGCCGACCGGGCCCGCAACGAGGCGCTCAAGCTGGTGCGCAATCCCGAGCTCAGGGAAGAACTGGCGAAGTCCCCCGAGGCCGTCGAGAAGGTCCGCGGGATGATGCAGTCGGCCGGGATGGCGGCCTAACCCAGCGCCGCCTGCAGCGCGTCCACGACCCGCGCCACGTCGCCGTCGTCCATCGCCGGATAGAGCGGCAGGCTGAGGCAGCGGTCGTACCAGGCCTGGGCGCCGGGCAGATCGAGCGGGCCGTTGCGGCTCTGCCAGTAGGGCTGGCTGTGCACGGGAATGTAGTGGACCTGGCTGCCGACGCCGCGCGCGGCCAGGGCGTCGACCACCTGCCGCCGCGTCTTGCCGGCCGCCGCGAAGTCGATCAGCACCGTCAGCAGATGCAGCACGGGGTCGGAACCCTGCGGCCGCGTCGCCGGCCGCACGATCGGCGCCAGCGGGGCGAGCGCCGACTCGTAAAGGGCCGCCAGCGTCCGGCGGCGGTCGATGAACCTCGGCAGCTTGGCCAGCTGCGACAGGCCCAGTGCGCAGTTGATGTCCGGCAGGCGGTAGTTGAAGCCCGGCTCGGCCATTTCGTAGAGCCACGGATCGGCGCCCGGCGTGCGGGTCATGCCGTGGCTGCGGGCGCGGCGCAGGCGCCCGGCCAGGATCGGGTCATTGGTCGTCACCATGCCGCCCTCGCCCGTGGCGATGGTCTTCACCGGATGGAACGAGAAGGTCGCCATGGCCGAATGTGTGCAATCGCCGACCCGTTCGAGGTGGTTGCCGACCTTGAGGGTCGAGCCCAGCGCGTGCGGCGCGTCCTCGACGAGGATGGCGCCCGCTTCCCCGGCGAGGGCGGCCAGCGCCGGCAGGTCACAGACGTCGCCGCGCAGGTGCACGGGCAGCACGGCCCGCACGCGGCGGCCCTTCGCACGATGCAGGGCCTCGGCCAGCGTTTGCGGGGTCATCAGGCCGCTGCCGGGGTCGACATCGGCGAACACCACGTCGGCGCCGACGTAGACGGCGCAGTTGGCGGTGGCGAGGAAGGTGATCGAGGGGACGATGCAGACGTCGCCGGGGCCGATCCCGGCCGCCAGCATGGCCATGTGCAGGGCGGCGGTGCCGTTGCTGCAGGCGACGGCGTGACCCGCGCCGACCACGTCGCGGAAAGCCGTCTCGAAAGCCTCGACGGTCGGACCGGTGGTCAGATAATCCGCGCGCAGGGCGGCGGCCACGGCCGCGATATCATCCTCCTCGATGGTCTGGCGGCCGTAGGGGAGGAAGCCATCGCTCACGCGCCCGTCTCCTCCAGCATGGCCGTCAGGCGATCGGCGGTCAGCCAGTCGTCATTGTTGTCGCTGGCGTAGGAGAAGCCCTCCTCGACCGGCCGGCCGCCGTCGACGGCGCCGAACGGCGTGCGGGCGTATTCGACGAACGACGGCTCGATGATGTAGCGGTCATCGAGTTCGACCGTCTGGCGGCAGTCATCGGCGCCGACCATGGTTTCGTGCAGCTTCTCGCCGGGCCGGATGCCGACCACCTTGATGCCGGCGCCGGGCGCCATGGCGTGGACCAGGTCCGGCATGGTCATGGAAGGGATCTTCGGCACGAAGATCTCGCCGCCGCGCATCAGGGTCAGGGACGACAGGACGAAGTCGACGCCCTGGTCCAGGGTGATCCAGAAGCGGGTCATGCGCGGGTCGGTAACCGGCAGCTCGGTCGCGCCCTGGGCCAGCAGCCGGCGGAACAGCGGCACCACGCTGCCGCGCGAGCCGACCACGTTGCCGTAGCGCACGACCGAGAACCGCGTGCCGATGTCGCCCGACAGGTTGTTGGCCGCGACGAAGGTCTTGTCCGAGGCCAGCTTGGTCGCGCCGTACAGGTTGACCGGGTTGCAGGCCTTGTCGGTCGACAGGGCCACGACCTGCTTCACATGGTTGGACAGGCTGGCCCAGACGACGTTCTCGGCGCCGATGATGTTGGTCTGGATGCATTCGGACGGATTGTATTCCGCCGCCGGCACCTGTTTCAGCGCGGCGGCATGGATGACGATGTCGACGCCGCGCAGGGCCAGGGTCAGGCGCGAGCGGTCGCGCACGTCGCCGAGGAAGAAGCGCATCTTCGACAGGATGTCCGGCGGGAAACGCTCGCGCATCTCCTGCTGCATCTCGCTCTGCTTCAGCTCGTCGCGCGAATAGACGATCACCTTGCGCGGGGCGTAGCGGGTCAGGACGGTGTCGACGAAGCGGCGGCCGAACGAGCCGGTGCCGCCGGTGATCAGGATCACCTTGCCGTCGAGGTCGAGGTTGTCGGGCGCGAAGCCGGTCATGGGCATTCCAGAACGGGCGCTGATTCCCGATTGAATTCCGCCCGTCCTAGGCTTGGCGCGAATGTGTAAACGCCGCGTCAACCATGTTCGGGTCATCTGGACGCATGGATCGCCGCCTCGCCCTCGCCGCAGCCCTCGCGCTGCTCCCCGCCGTCGCCTCGGCCAGTGGCGGAGAGGAAAAGAAAAAGGGCGGCGGCGCGACCTTTCTGCAGATCAAGGCCATCGTGGCGACGATCATTCACCGCGACGGCACCCGCGGCGTGATCACCGTCGAATGCGGCGTGGACGTGCAGGACGAGAAGCTGCGCGCCCTGGCCTCGGCTTCGCAGCCGCGCCTGCGGGCCGCCTTCGCCGGCTGGGTGCAGAGCTACGCCAGCGGCCTGCCGGCGGCCGGTCTGCCCGACGCCGACTACATCTCGCGCCAACTGCAGCAGATCACCGACACGACGCTCGGCAAGAAGGGCGCGAAGCTGCTGCTGGGCACCATCCTGGTGAACTAGGTCGTTGCGTGGTTCGAGACGCTCGCTTGAAGCTCGCGCCTCACCATGACGAACAGAAGTGCAGTCAACCAAAGCCCGTCATCCTGAGGAGCGGACCCTCAGGTCCGCGTCTCGAAGGACGCGCCCCCTATTCGAAGATAAGGTCCGTCGCCGCCGACAGCTCGGCCAGGGCCTGGTCGACGTCGCCGACCTTGATCGCCCGCATGCCCAGCATCGCCGCCGGCTTGCAGTTGATGCCGAGGTCGTCGAGGTAGACGCAGTCGGCCGGATCGACGTCCAGCAGTTCGCACATCATCTGGTAGATGCGCGGGTCCGGCTTGCGCACCCCGGCCTTGGAGCTTTCGATCACCGCGTCGAACAGCTCCATGACCCCGGCCACCTGGGCGGCCTTGCCGCTGGTGCCCGCCATACCCGCGCCGTGGCCGGTCTGGACGTTGTTGGTGATGCAGCCGACCTTGAACACGTCCTTGCAGGCCTTCAGCGCCGCGACCATGCGCGGCCGCACGTCGCCTGACAGCCGGGGCAGGATGTCGCCGCCGCGCAC
Source organism: Caulobacteraceae bacterium (assembly GCA_947479185.1). Classification (GTDB taxonomy): domain Bacteria; phylum Pseudomonadota; class Alphaproteobacteria; order Caulobacterales; family Caulobacteraceae; genus Caulobacter. The sequence goes on along the minus strand of CANJYY010000188.1, from coordinate 381 downwards.
CGCGTGGCCCAGCGCCGTCGCCTCCTCGAGGAACTTCACGTCGAAGGTGGCGGTGTCGATCTCGTTGCGCTCGAACAGCGCCCAGGCGTTGTCATGCGGATTGGTCGAGTTGACCTTGCGGATGAAGTCGCGCGGCAGGCCGCGTTCCGCCTCGAAGTGGTTGAAGGCCTCGAACGGCGAGGACGTGATGACGCCGCCGAAATCCCAGATCACTGCTGCAACCACGTTCACAATCCCCTTTTCGCGCCACGGCGCGCGAAACCTGTTCCATCGCCGGATCAACGCGCTCTAGAGACGGGTGGTCCAGGACGCAACCCGCAGGCTCTTTCCGCATGCTTCCCCGCTCGTTTCGCATCGCCCTGTTCGGCCTGGCCTGCCTGG
>CANJYY010000187.1 GCA_947479185.1 Caulobacteraceae bacterium | reverse complement strand
GTAGTTGCCGGCGCCGAAGCTGCCGCCGATCAGGACGGTGAACTTGGGTACGTTGGCGCTGGCGACGGCGGTGACCATCTTGGCCCCGTCCTTGGCGATGCCGCCGGCCTCGTATTTCCCGCCGACCATGAAGCCGGAGATGTTCTGCAGGAAGACCAGCGGGATCTTGCGCTTGCAGGCCAGCTCGATGAAGTGGGCCGCCTTCAGCGCCGCCTCGCTGAACAGCACGCCGTTGTTGGCCAGGATAGCCACCGGGTAGCCCCAGATGCGCGCGAAGCCGGTGACCAGGGTCGTGCCGTACAGCGGTTTGAACTCGTCGAACTCGCTGCCGTCGACGATGCGGGCGATGACCTCGTGCACGTCGTAGGGCGCTCGGACGTCGGCCGGGACCACGCCATAGAGCTCGGCCGGGTCGAACTTCGGCGGTTTTGGCTCGCGCACATCCATGTCGACGCGCTTGACGGTGTTGAGGTTGCCGATGATCGAGCGGACGATCTCCAGCGCGTGTTCGTCGTTGGCCGCGACGTGGTCGACCACGCCGCTGCGGCGGCCGTGGACGTCGGCGCCGCCGAGGTCGGTGGCCGAGATGACCTCGCCCGTGGCGGCCTTCACCAGCGGCGGGCCGGCAAGGAAGATGGTGCCCTGGCTCTCCTCGCCCGCGCCGCGGACGATGACCGTCTCGTCGCTCATGGCCGGGACATAGGCCCCGCCGGCGGTGCAGCTGCCCATGACGCAGGCGATCTGGGCGATGCCCGCCGCGCTCATCCGGGCCTGGTTGTAGAAGATGCGGCCGAAGTGGTCGCGGTCGGGGAAGACCTCGTCCTGGTGCGGCAGGTTGGCCCCGCCGCTGTCGACCAGATAGACGCAGGGCAGCCGGTTCTGCAGCGCGATCTCCTGCGCCCGCAGGTGCTTCTTGACCGTCATCGGGTAGTAGGTGCCGCCCTTCACCGTGGCGTCGTTGGCGACGATCATTACCTCGCGGCCCGACACCCGGCCGATGCCGGTGATGATGCCCGCCGCCGGGATCTCGCCGTCGTACAGGTCGAAGGCGGCCAGCTGGCCGATCTCGAGGAACGGCGAGCCCGGATCGAGCAGCCGCTCGACCCGCTCGCGCGGCAGCAGCTTGCCGCGACTGGAATGGCGCTTGCGCGAGGCCTCATTGCCGCCGAGCGCGGCCGTCGCCGCCCGCTCGCGCAGCTGCGCCGCCAGCGCGGCGTTGACCGCGACATTGTTGCGAAAGGCGTCGGTGTTGGGATCGAGATCCGAGGTCAACCTGGGCATGACCGAGGCATAGCCGGAAGCTGTCGCCGCGTCACCATCGGCGGGGTGCGTGGTTCGACACCCGCTTGGCGCTGCTCACCATGACGTACAGAAATCACGTCATCCCGAGCAGCGGCCGAAGGCCGCGTGTCGAAGGACGCACAATGGCGGCGGCGGCGGCGCACGCCCGGCCGCAGCGGTGTTCATCGTGCCTCGCGAGGCCTGCAAGGATGACAGCGTTTTGTGAACGCCACGACTCACATCGCTTGCTACCGTCCCGCCGTGGGCAGCCTCGTCGATCTTCTGCATGAGACAGCGCTGGAGCGACTCTTCGATGAGGCGCGCCAGACGGGGGACGCCCGCTGGTTCTCGCTGCCCGGCGGCGAGATGCTCTACGGCCCCGGCGAACCGTCGCGGGAACTCTATTTCGTGCGGGCCGGGCGGCTGGGCGCGTTCCGTCGCGAGGAAGGCCAGGAGCGGCATTTTCTCGGCGTGATCCGGCCGGGCGAACCGGCCGGGGAAATGGCCCTCATCGCCGGCACGCCGCACTCGGCCCAGGTCGTGGCGCTGCGCGACTCGGAAATCCTGGCCCTGTCGCGCGAGGACTTTTTCGACGCCGCCGACCGCGACCCGGCGGTGATGACCGAACTGGCGCGGCTGATGATCCTGCGCACGCGCCAGGCCGCGACCCACGCCTCGATCGGCGAGCCGACCGTGTTCGGCTTCGTCGCCGCCGACGCCGGCCGCAAGATCCGCCCGCTGGTCGACCGGATCGCGCTGGAAATCGCCCGCATGGGCCAGTCGGTGACGGTGGCCGGCGTCGAGTCGACCCAGGCCCCGACCGAGTGGTTTTCCAACGTCGAGGCCGACCACGACTATGTGCTGTACGCCGCCGAACATACGGAAACGGCCTGGAAGTCGATTGTCGGCCGCCAGGTCGACCGGCTGTTCCGCGTCGGCCGCGGCGACAAGGCCCCCCCGGCCAATGTCGCCGGCTACGCCTCCGAGACCCTGCAGCAGCAGCAGCTGGTCGACCTGATCCTGGTGCAGAAGGCCGATGCGCGGCAGCCGTCCGGGTCCGAATCCTGGCTGGATGTGACCGGCGCCGCGCGGCTGTTCCATATGCGCGACGGCAGCGCGGCCGACGCCGCGCGCATGGCGCGGGTGCTGACGGGCCGCTCTGTCGGACTGGTGCTGTCGGGCGGCGGGGCGCGGGCCTATGCCCACATCGGCGCGATCCAGGCCCTGCGCGAGCGCGGCGTGCCGATCGATTTCGTCGGCGGGGCCTCGATGGGGGCCATCGTCGCGGCCGGCGTGGCCATGGGCTGGGACGAGGCGGAGATGGACGTCCGTATCAAGGACGCCTTCGTCGACTCCAGCCCGCTGGACGACATCGCCTTCCCGCTGATCGCCATGACCCATGGCGAGAAGGTGCGCGAGCGGCTGCGGGTGCATTTCGATGACACCCAGATCGCCGACCTGTGGCTGCCGTTCTTCTGCGTCTCGTCGAACCTGACCACCGGCGCCTATCACCTGCACAAGCGCGGCACGCTGCGGCATGCGCTGCGGGCCTCGATCGCCCTGCCCGGAATCATGCCGCCGGCGATCGACAACAACAACGTGCTGGTCGACGGCGCGGTGATGAAGAACTTCCCGTCCGACGTGATGCGGTCGATGCAGCTGGGCCCGATCGTCGGCGTCGACGTCACCCGCGGCCGCAGCATCACCGCCGACGACGTGGCCCGTCCCTCCTCCGTCTGGCGCTGGATCTTCTCGGGCGACTGGCGCAAGGGCCCGCCGATCGTGGCCCTGCTGATGCGGGCGGCGACCGTCTCGACCGGACGCGATCTTCTGGCGGCGCGCGAGGCCACAGACCTGCTGATCATGCCCCAGGCCGACGGCATCGATATCCGCGACTGGAAGGCCTACGAGCCCGGCGTCGACGCCGGCTATCGCGCCGCCATCGCCGCCCTCGACAAGCTGGACCGGCCCGTTACCGAGATGCGCAAGGCGCGCGGCAAGGGGTGAGCGGCGCTTGCTCCCCGCTTGCCGGGGAGCTGTCACGCGGAGCGTGACTGAGGGGGCAGAACCGGTGGATGTGGTCGCCCGCGAACACCGGCGTTCGGGATCGTCTTGCCCAGCCCGCGCAGCCCCCTCCACCGCCTTCGGCGGTCCACCTCCCCGGCTTCGCGGGGAGGCTTCTGGACACTAGCGGCGCACCGCGACCATGAACAGGCGGGGGAACGGGAACAGGGTGACCCCGTCGGCGCGCGGCGGGAAGGCCTCGGCAATGCGGGCGCGGAAGGCGCCCAGGAAGGCTTCCAGCAGCGCGTCATCGCCGGCCAGGGCGTCGAGATAGGGCCGCAGCGCCGTGCCGCGCATCCAGTCGACCACCGGATCGTCGCCCTCCAGGGCGTGCAGATAGGTGGTGGTCCAGAGATCGACCTCGCCGCAGAGCGTCGACAGCCAGTCGTAGTAGCGATCCAGCGGCGGGGTCGGGTTGATCCGGCGGGCGCCCTGGGTCAGGGCCGCCCAGGGCCCCTGCTCCGCCGTGTCGCGCAGGATGCGGTGGTGGTCGGTCTCGAAGGCCATCGGCATCTGACAGGCGAACACGCCGCCCGGCGCCAGTTGGCCCACGAGACGCGGAAGCAGCGCTTCATGGTCCGGCAGCCACTGCAGGGCGGCGTTTGTGAAGATCAGGTCCGGCGCCACGGCCGGCGCGAAATCCTCGATGCCCGACAGCACCCAGGTCACGTCGCTCTGGCGGTTCTTCGCCTGACGCAGCATGTCGGGGCTGGAGTCGAGGCCATGCACATTGGCCATCGGATGGCGCAGGGCCAGCAGGGCCGCGTGCTCGCCGGTCCCGCAACCGAGATCCCAGATCTCGCGGTAGCGGCGGTCCGGAATCTGGACCATCAGGTCGAGCGCCGGGCGATCGCGGTACGCCTTGTAGCGCTCGTAGAGGTCGGGATCCCAACTCGGCATGATCATGCCCTACACCGGTTGCACGCGGTGGTCATCGCCCGTTCATTCGGGTTAGGTCAGAAAGTCGCCACGCCCCGCTTCGAGACTGGACCCATGAAGACGACCCGCATATTCGCCCTGATCGGCCTGATCGGCCTGGCCGCCGCGCCCGCCATGGCTCGCGACGGCGCCGGCCCCGGCGCCGGCGCCATCCAGCCCGGCTGGTGGGAGAGCACCAACACCCTCAACCTGATCATCAGCAACACCGAGGTCGAGCGCCGCTGCATCACGCCGGCCGACGTCGACAAGGTGCTGTCTGGCCGGATCAACCGCCACTACACCTGCACCTATCCGGAAAAGCGGGTCGCCGACGGCAAGATGTATTTCAAGGGCACCTGCGTCGACAAACGCGGGCGCACCGTCAAGGTGACCGCGACCGGGACCTATTCGCCGACCGCCTTCACCCTGACCGCCAACCTGTCGGGCAAGGTCGCCGGCGTGCCGCTGTCGGCCACCGCCAGCACCAGCGCCAAACGGCTCGGCGACGTCTGCCAGGGCGCGCCGCAGAAGATCAAGGGCTAGGCAATTTGTCGCGTCCCGCGTGCGGGGGCTTGGCGACGCCTGATTCCGGGTTTCATAGTGGAGGTCCTGTTCAACAGCTGAAAGGAGGTGACCTGGTGTCTCATCGTAGGAACCCGCGGTCGCAGTGCGTGACCCTGAAATCCGTCTCGGCGGAGGTCAGCGCCTGATCAGCGCCTAATGCGTTTCGCCGTAACCGCGGCACAACGATGGAACGGCCGCCGGGGCGCCCCGGCGGCCGTTCGCATGTCTAGAACCCGACGCAGGCCGGGCGTTCGATCAGCAGGACCGAGTCCTGCCGGAAACGGGTCCGGTAGGCAGAGCGGATGGCCTCGACCTTTTCCGCCTCGCCGGGCGCGCCGGTCAGCACCAGCAGCAGCACCTTGGAGGCTTCGCGGGTGATCCCCTCGCCCGAACCACGCCATTGTCCGGCGGCGTCGGACACGGTCAGGCCGTCCGGAAAGCGCGGCGTGACCTCCTGATCCAGGAAGGCCTTCCAGTCCGCGTCGGTGACGCCCGGCGCGTCGCCGATGTTGCGGCCGAAGACCAGTTCGGCCGTGGTCGCGGGATTGAGGCCGCCCCGGCAGGTCAGGGACGCGTCCACATCGACGCTGACGCAGCCCGTCAGCGCCAGGGCGGCGATGAGGACCGCGAGCGCCCTCACCCCCCGACCAGCTCCCGGCCGATGAGGAACCGGCGGATCTCGTTGGTGCCGGCGCCGATGTCATAGAGCTTGGCGTCGCGGACGAAGCGCTCGACCGGCCATTCGCGGGTGTAACCGGCGCCGCCGAGGGCCTGGACGGCCTCGTTGGCGACCTTCACCGCGTTCTCGCTGGCCATCAGGATGGCGCCGGCGGCATCGAAGCGGGTGGTCTTGCCGGCGTCGCAGGCTCTGGCGACCTGGTAGACATAGGCGCGGGCCGAATTGAGCGCGACATACATGTCGGCGACCTTGCCCTGCATCAGCTGGAAGCTGCCGATGGCCTTGCCGAACTGCTTGCGGTCGCGGACGTAGGGCAGGACCACGTCGAGGCAGGCCTGCATGATGCCCAGCGGGCCGGCGGCCAGCACGGCGCGCTC
>CANJYY010000186.1 GCA_947479185.1 Caulobacteraceae bacterium | reverse complement strand
GCGTATTTGTCAAAGGTCTCGTCCTGGGCCAGCCAGGCCAGCGGGATGGCGGCGCGGGCGAACTCCGGCGGGGCCTCGATGACGATGGCGGCGACGTCGCGGCCGGGATGCTTCCTCCACAGCGGCTTGCCGCCGTCGCGGATCGTCAGGGACTCGGGATCGTAACGCCAGCCGCCGTCGGCCATCTGGCCCCGGACGCCGACCCTCGCCGAGGTGATCGGCATGCGGTCGAACACATGGCCGGCTGTGACCAGCACGATGCGGGGCCTGCCGTCGGGGGTGGGGGCGTTGATCAGGAAACCGGCGCCGACGGTGCGGGCGCCGTCACCGAGCGCCTGTTCGAGCTGAACCGTCGCCTTGATCAGGTCGGCCGAAAGGTCCCAGGCCATTGACGCCCCCGCCGGCACGCTTACTTCGGGCCATTCGCGCCCGCCTCAAACACCGCGTGCATTTGACCAGAACCACGCCCGCGCTCAAGCTGGCGTCCTGCCGCACCTGGAGAGTTGATTCATGAACCGGCGAGACCTTCTGGCCGCATCCGCTGCCGCCGCGATTTCCAGCACCATCACCACCCGGAGCGCCATGTCCGCCGTCGCCAAGCCCGTCCCGCCCGTCGCCCGCAAGATCCCCAAACGCACTGAACAGCTGGGCCGGGTGCGCGTCGATGACTACGCCTGGATGAAGGACGACAACTGGCAGAAGGTCCTGCGCGACCCGTCGCTGATCAAGGCCGACGTCAAGGAACACCTGACCGCCGAGAACGCCTACACCAAGGCCATGCTGGCCTCGACCGAGCCGCTGCAGACGACGCTGTTCGAGGAGATGAAGGGCCGTATCAAGGAAGACGACGCGTCCGTTCCCGACGCCGACGGACCGTGGGAGTACTACACCCGCTTCGAGATGGGCGCGCAGCACCCGATCCATGCGCGGCGCCCGAAAGGCAAGACCACCGGCGAGGTGATCCTGCTCGACGAGGAGGCGGAGTCTAAGGGCAAGGCCTTCTACCAGGTCGGCTCGGCCAGCCACACCGACAACCACGCCCTGTACGGCTGGGCCGTCGATGAGCAGGGCTCGGAGGTCTACCGCATCCATGTCCGCGACATCGCCTCCGGCAAGAGGGTCGGCGAGCCGGTCGAGAGCGTTTCGGACTTCGTCTTCTCGCCCGACTCGAAGTGGATCTTCTGGACCCTGCGCGACGACAACGGCCGGCCGGCGAAGATCTATCGCCGCCCGGTCGGCGGCGCGGCGAAGGACGACGTGCTGGTCTATGACGAGCCGGACGAGGGCTTCTTCATCGGCGCGGGCGTGACCCAGTCGCGGCAGTGGATCGTCATCGGCTGCGGCAACCAGGAGACCAGCGAGGCCTGGCTGATCCCGGCGTCCGATCCGACCGCGAAGCCGAAGCTGGTCGAGCCGCGCCAGGTCGGGGTGCGCTACGACATCGACCACTGGAACGACCACTTCGTCATCCGCACCAACGTCGACGGGGCCGTCGACTTCAAGCTGGTCACCGCGCCCGAGGACAAACCCGGCAAGGCGTCGTGGGTCGACTGGGTCCCGCACCACCCGGGCACGCTGATCCTCGGCACGGCCGCTTTCCGCGACCATTTCGTGCGGCTGGAAAAGGTCGACGCGGTCAACCGCATCGTCATCACCGCCAGGGGCGGCGCCGAGCATGAGGTCGGGTTCGAAGAGGCGGCCTACGCCCTCGATCTCGACGGCGGCTACGAGTACGCCACCACCACCCTGCGCTTCACCTACACCTCGATGACCACGCCCCGGCAGTGGATCGACTACGACATGGCGACCCGCAAGCGGACGCTGCGCAAGACCCAGGAGATCCCGTCCGGCCACAACCCGGCCGACTACGAGACCCGCCGGCTGAACGCAAAGGCCGCCGACGGGGCCGAGGTGCCCATCTTCGTGCTGATGAAGAAGGGGACCAAGCTGGACGGCTCCGCGCCGCTGCTGCTGTACGGCTACGGCAGCTACGGCATCTCGCAGGAGCCGACCTTCTCGATCCGCAACCTGAGCCTGGTGAACCGCGGCTGGATCTGGGCCACGGCCTGCCCGCGCGGCGGGGCCGAGAAGGGCTGGAGCTGGTTCCTCGACGGCAAGAAGTTCAAGAAGAAGAACACCTTCACCGACTTCATCGCCTGCGCCGAGCACCTGCACGCGGCCGGCTATGGCAAGCCCGAGCGGACGGTGGCCTACGGCGGCTCGGCCGGCGGCCTCTTGATGGGGGCCATCACCAACATGCGGCCCGACCTGTGGGCCGGAATCATCGCGGCGGTGCCGTTCGTCGACGTGATCAACACCATGAGCGACACCAGCCTGCCCCTGACGCCGCCGGAATGGCCCGAGTGGGGCAACCCGATCGAGGACCCCGAGGCCTACGACTACATGTACAGCTACAGCCCCTATGACCAGGTGGCGGCGAAGCCCTACCCGGCCGTGCTGGCGACCGGCGGCCTGTCCGACCCGCGGGTGACCTACTGGGAGCCGGAGAAGTGGACCGCGAAGCTGCGGGATATGACCACCAGCGGCGATCCGGTGCTGCTGAAGATCAATATGGACGCCGGCCACGGCGGGGCCTCGGGCCGGTTCGAGTTCCTCAAGGAGATCGCCCTCGACTACGCCTTCGCGATCTGGGCGGTGGACCGGGGATGGACGAAGGCTTGATCCTGAGAGCGGCGACGGCCGGCGACGCGGAGGCCCTGGCGGCCATCTACGGCGACGCCTGCCTGCACGGGAGCGGGACCTTCGAGGAGGTCCCGCCCGGGGCGGCGGCCATGGCCGAGCGGCTGGAAGCCATTCTGGCCAAGGGCCTGCCCTACTACGTCGCCGAGCTGGACGGGCGGGTCGCGGGCTACGCCTATGCCTCGCCGTTCCGGCCGCGCACCGGCTATCGCTACACCGCCGAGGACAGCGTCTATATCGCGCCCTGGGCCAAGGGGCGGCGCCTGGGCAAGGCGCTGCTGACGCCGGTGATCGCCGATTGCCAGCGGCTCGGCCTGCGCCAGCTGATGGCGGTGATCGGCGGGTCGGAGAACGCCGCCTCCATCGCCCTGCACCGGTCGCTCGGCTTCGAGCTGAAGGGCGTGATGCCCGGCGTCGGCTTCAAGCTGGGCCGGTGGATGGACATCGTGATGATGGTCAAGCCGCTGAACGGCGGGACGGAGACCCTGCCGGAGGGACCGGGGCTGCCGCTCGGCGGGGGGTAGGTTGCGTGGTTCGAGACGCTCGGCTGATGCCTCGCTCCTCACCATGACGGGCAAACGTGTTCGTCATCCTGAGGAGCGATCCCTCAGGATCGCGTCTCGAAGGACGCATTGCCATAGCCCCGCCCCGTCCCTACCTTCCCCGGCATGCAGGCCCTGCGCACCCTGGTGATGATCCTGATCGCGACGCTGTTCGTCGTGGGCGGGACCGCGCGCGCCCTGCCGATGCCGGCCGGTTCGCCGCCCTGTCACGAAGCCCCCGCCGATCACGGCAAGGCCGCGCCCGTCCAGGCGGTCATGACCTGCTGCATCGGCTGTCTGCCCGCGCCGGTCGAAGCCGGGCCCCTGCCCGCGGCCTTGCCGGCGCAGCGTCCTGTCTATCCGGTCGTCGAGACCCGGCTGGACGGCCGCGACCCCGCGCCGGAGCCCGGCCCGCCCCGCCTTCGCGTCTGAATCCCCGAACCAAAGCATTCGTATTCAGACAGAAGGAGGGTCCGATGACCCCCACGACCCCTACGCGCCTGTTCGGCGCGGCTGCTCTCGCCGCCGGCCTGACGCTCGCCCCCGCCGCGTTCGCGCAGGATCATTCCACCCATGACATGCCGGGCATGGCGCCGCCGGCGGCTCCCGTCGAGGCCGGGATGGAGGGCATGGGCGGCATGATCAGCCCGCTCGGCCCCTACAGCGCCAATCGCGACGCCGGCGGCACCGCCTGGCAGCCGGACGCCACGCCGCATGGTGGCATCCACCTGTCGGCCGGCGGCTGGATGGTCATGGTCCATGGCGAGTTCAACGCCGTTTACAGCGACCAGTCCGGCCCACGCGGCGACAGCCGGTCGTTCGCCGCCGGCATGCTGATGGGCATGGCCCAGCGCGACCTCGGCCCCGGCACGCTGCAGCTCAAGGCCATGGTCAGCCCCGATCCGTTCATGGGCCCGGAAGGCTATCCGCTGCTGCTGGCCACCGGCGAGACGGCCGACGGCATCGACCACCTGGTCGACCGCCAGCACCCGCACGACCTCTTCATGGAACTGTCGGCCAGCTACAGCCTGCCGGTCGGCGAAAAGGGCAGCCTGTTCGTCTACGGCGGCCTGCCCGGCGAGCCGGCGTTCGGGCCGCCGGCCTTCATGCACCGCACGGCGGCCATGGACAGCCCCGAGGCGCCGATCAGCCACCACTGGTTCGACTCGACCCACGTGACCTTCGGCGTGATCACCGGCGGGTTCACCTGGGACCGCTGGAAGGTCGAGGCCTCCAGCTTCCGCGGCCGCGAGCCCGACCAGAACCGCTGGGACATCGAGACCGGCGACCTCGACTCGCGGTCGGCGCGGATCAGTTTCAACCCGACCGGAAACTGGTCGCTGCAGGCCAGCTGGGCCGACATCACCAGCCCCGAGGCGCTTGAGCCCCTCGTCGACGAGAAGCGGGTGTCGCTGAGCGCCCTGTACGGCCGGGCGTTCGGGAGCGCCGGCTTCGTCTCCGCCACCGGGGCCTGGGCGCGCAAGGACAAGGACGGCGAGACGCTCGACGCCTGGCTGTTCGAAAGCGCCATCCAGTTCAACGACGCCTGGACCGTGTTCGCCCGCGCCGAGCAGGTCGACCAGGCCGAGCTGGCGCCGGGGAACATCTACACCGTGCGTAAGGTCTCGCTGGGCGCGATCCACGACTGGCGGCTGAGCGACGACATCAAGCTGGGCGTCGGGGCGCTGATCAACGGCTTCGACATCCCCTCGCCCCTGTCGGCCAGCTATGGCGACACCGGCGGCGGCATGGCGTTTGTGCGGTTGAAGATCGGCTAGCGGCGAGGATCCTACCCTCCGGGGGAGGTGGCCCGGCGGAGCCGAAGGCGAAGCAGGGACGGAGGGGGCCAACTCCGGAAACGCGGAAAGAGCCCCCTCCGTCACCGTTTCGCGGCGACAGCTCCCCCCGAGGGAAGCATCCCGTCGGCGGACCGTCAGTCCCCCCGCAGCGCCCTGGCCAGGGCGCCGGCGTCATAGGGCTTGTCCAGCGCCGTGACGTCGGCGAGGCCCTCGACCGCGCCGCGGTCGGTGTAGCCGCTGGCGAGGATGATACGCAGGTCGGGCCGCTTCGCCCGCGCCTGTTTCGCCAGGTCGTCGCCGCGCATGCCCGGCAGGCCGATGTCGGTGAACAGGATGTCGATGCGCGCGTCGCTGTCGAGGATGGCCAGCGCCTCAAGGGCGTTGGCGGCTTCCCGCACCGCGAAGCCGAGGTCGGCGACCATGTCGACGGCCGCCGCGCGGACCAGACCCTCGTCCTCGACGATCAGCACCGCCTGACGCTCATCGATCAGGCAGGCGGCGACCTTGCGGGCCAGATCGGCCTTGGCATAGGGCTTCGACAGCAGGGACACGCCCTCGTCGAGGCGGCCGTGGTGGACGATGGCGTTCTCGGTGTAGCCGGAGGTGTAGAGCACCGTCAGGGCCGGCCGCAGGGACCTGGCCTCACGGACGAATGCCGGGGTCTTCATCGTGCCCGGCATGACCACGTCGGTGAACAGCAGGTCGACGGCCTGGTCGCCGCGCATGCCCGGCAGGCCGATGTCGGTGAACAGGATGTCGATGCGCGCGTCGCTGTCGAGGATGGCCAGCGCCTCAAGGGCGTTGGCGGCTTCCCGCACCGCGAAGCCGAGGTCGGCGACCAT
>CANJYY010000185.1 GCA_947479185.1 Caulobacteraceae bacterium | reverse complement strand
GGTGAAGGACGGCAAGCCCGGCTGGCGCATCAAGGGCGAGAAGATGTGGACCACCGGCATGCACGTGGTCACCCACGTGATGGTCTTCGCCCGCACCAGCGGCAAGGACGGCGACGCCCTCGGCATCACCTGCTTCCTCGTGCCCCGCGAGCAGATCAAGATCGAGGAGTGGATGTGGACCTTCAACATGCCCACCGATCACCCGCGCATCTCGTTTGACTGCTGGATCCCCGAGGACAGCTACTGGGGCCAGGTCGACCGGGGCCTCGGCCTCGGCCAGTCGTTCGTGCACCAGAACCGCATCCGTCAGGCGGCCAGTTCGCTGGGCGCGGCGGTCTACTGCATAGAAGAGAGTGTGAAGTACGCGCGCATGCGCAAGCCGTTCGGCAAGGCGCTGAGCGACAACCAGGCGATCCAGTTCCCGCTCGTCGAGCTTCACGCCCAGTGCGAGATGCTGCGCCTGCTGATCCGTCAGACGGCCTGGCAGATGGACACGATGGACCACAAGACCATCGAGCGGGAGATCTCCGACAAGGTCTCGATCTGCAACTACTGGGGCAACCGCCTCTGCTGCGAAGCGGCCGACCGCGCCATGCAGGTGCACGGCGGCATGGGCTACAGCCGGCACAAGGCGTTCGAGCACATCTATCGCCACCACCGCCGCTACCGCATCACCGAGGGCAGCGAAGAGATCCAGCAGCGCAAGGTCGCGGCCTTCCTGTTCGGCTACCTCGGACCCCGCCGTCAGGAGTTCAAGGCGCTGGAAGCGGAGTGGGCCGAGGGTCGCGCGGCCGGCAAGAACGACCGCGAACTGGGCATGTAAGGGAGAGACCGGCATGGCGCATATCGAAGGCGGCTGCCTCTGCGGCCAGGTTCACTATAGCGGTGAGGCGGAGCCGGTCTTCCAGGCCATCTGCCACTGCAAGAACTGCCAGCGCCAGGCCGGCACGGCCTATTCGGTGATCGTCGGCGTCCCCAAGGGGGCGCTGACGGTCACCGGGACGCTGAAGACCTATCACGACAAGGGCGACAGCGGCGGCACGGTCGATCGGCTGTTCTGCCCGGAGTGCGGCTCGCCGGTCTTCTCCGAGGCGCCGGCCAATCCCGCGCTGGTGTTCATCAAGGCCGGGACGCTCGACGACCCGAGCTGGGTGACGCCGCAGATCCACATCTGGACCGAGAGCGCCATGCCCTGCACGGCGATTCCGGAGGGCGTTCCCGCCTTCGGAAAAAATCCCGGCTAGCAGGGTCCTCCCGTACGGCCGCGAAGTCCCCTATATGTGCCCCACGGGCCGCATTCGCGGCTGCATTCAGGGGCCGTCCATGATCGCCATCCGCCGTCTTGTCCGCATGCTTCCCGTGCTCGCGATCGCCGCGAGCCTGGCCGGTTGCGGCATCAACACCATTCCGACCCGCGACGAAGCCGTGAAGGCGTCGTGGGGCGACGTCCAGAACCAATACCAGCGCCGCGCCGACCTGATCCCGAATCTGGTGAGCACCGTGAAGGGCTACGCCGCCCAGGAGAAGGACGTGCTGACCGCCGTCACAGAGGCCCGCGCCAGCGCCACCCAGGTGCGCGTCGACGCCTCGACCATCACCAACCCCGCGCAGTTTCAGCAGTACGCGGCGGCCCAGGACAAGCTGAGCGGCGTGCTCGGCCGCCTGATGATGATCCAGGAGAGCTATCCGGACCTCAAGTCCAACACCAACTTCCTGGCCCTGCAGAGCCAGCTGGAGGGGACGGAAAACCGGATCAGCGTCGCCCGCCGCGACTACAACGAGCAGGTGCGTCTCTATAACACCAGCCTGCGGACCTTCCCGACGGTGATCTGGGCCAAGACCCTCTACGGCTCGCAGAAGCCGGCCCTGCCGTTCGAGGCCGCGGCCACGGCGCAGACCGCGCCGACGGTCAGCTTCGACACCGCGCCGCCGGCGGCCGCCCCGGCCCCGACCGCCGCGCCGGCGACGAAGTAACTTGAGCGCCACCACCAAGGTCCTCCCTCTCCGGCCAACGGTCGCGTGGGGGAGGATGTGGGCGTCGCTGATGGCGCTTACTATCCTGCTCATCGCCCTGCCGGCGCTGGCGGCGCCGACCTTCCCGCCCCTCACCGGCCGGGTGGTCGACAACGCCAATATCCTGTCACCGGCCGTCGAGGCCTCGCTGACCGAGAAGCTGACGGCCCTCGAGACCTCGTCCGGGCACCAGCTGGTTGTGGTCACCCTGCCGACGCTGCAGGGCTACGAGATCGAGGACTACGGCTACCAGCTGGGCCGGGCCTGGGCGATCGGCGACAAGAAGATCAACGATGGCGCCCTGCTGATCGTCGCGCCCAATGACCGCAAGGTTCGCATCGAGGTCGGCTACGGCCTCGAAGGCGTGATGACCGACGCCCTGTCCAGCGTGATCATCCAGACCGCCATCCTGCCGAAGTTCAAGGCCGGCGACATGGAGGGCGGCGTGGTCGCGGGGGCCGACGCCCTGGTCCAGCAGCTGAGCCTGCCCGACGACCAGGCCCGGGCCAACGCCACGGCGGCGGCCTCGACGGCGCGTGAGCACAAGAGCGCCCCGCCGCTCGCCTTCATCATCTTCCTCGTCGTCTTCTGGGTCATCATCGCCAGCCTGCGCGGCGGGCGCGGCCGCGGCGGTCTGGCCGGCGCCCTGCCCTGGATCATCCTCGGCGGCCTGAGCGGCGGCGGCCGGCATGACAGCGGCGGCTGGGGCGGCGGAGGCGGCGGCTTCTCCGGCGGCGGCGGATCATTCGGGGGCGGCGGCTCCTCGGGGAGCTGGTGACATGACGATGACCGACAAGGACCACGATCGCATCGCGGCCGCCGTGGCGGCGGCCGAGACGAAGACGGCCGGCGAGGTCTACTGCGTGCTGGCGCCGGCGGTGTCGGACTATCGCGAGACGCCGCTGGCCTGGGCCGCCGCGGTCGCGCTGATCCTGCCGGCGGGCGCGCTTCTGCTCGGCTTTGATCCGCAGACCCTGACCGGGTTGTTCGGCGGCTGGACCGTCGGCCACGCGGCGGCGACCGAGGCCACCATCCTGGCGGCCCTGACCACCTATGTGGCGCTGCAGGCGGCGGTGTTCGTCCTCGCGGCCCTGGTCGTGGCCATTCCGCCGGTACGGCGGTTCCTCACCCCCGCCAGCCTGAAGGCCGAGCGCGTCCACCGCGCGGCCATGCAGCAGTTCCTCAGCCACGGCCTGCACGCCACCCGTGACCGCACCGGCGTGCTGCTGTTCGCCTCGCTGGCCGAACGGCGCGCCGAGGTGATCGCCGACGAGGGCATCTACAAGGTCACCGACCCGGTCGTCTGGGACGAGGTCGTGGCCCTGCTGATCGCCGGCCTGAAGAAGCGCAAGACCGCTGACGGCTTCGTCGCCGCCATCGAGCTGTCGGGCCGGATCCTCGCCGCCCATGTGCCCCCGGGCGCGGACAATCCCAATGAGTTGCCCGACCGCCTGGTCGTGCTGCCGGGGCCGGGCAAGGACTGAGCGTTTGATCCCCTGGGAACACCTGGCGACCGCCGCCGTGCCCGGCGACGGCGGCGAGCTGCGCCTGATGCGGCGCGGGACCGAGTACTCGATCATGGCCGGATCGATCGAGCTGATGAACAGCCGGCTGAGCGGCTCGGAAGAGGCGCTGGCCACCCTGGCCCATGAACGGCTGGCGAAGGTCGCGGCGCCGCGCGTGCTGATCGGCGGGCTGGGCATGGGCTTCACCCTGCGCGCGGCCCTGGCCGCCTTCGGGCCGAAGGCGAAGATCGTCGTCGCCGAGCTGGTCCCGGCGGTCGTCGACTGGGCGCGGGGGCCGCTCTCCGGTCTCTATGGCGACAGCCTGGCTGACAAGCGCGGCGAGATCCGCCAGGGCGATGTGGCGTCGATGATCGCCGAAGGCGGCTGGGACGCCGTCCTGCTCGACGTCGACAACGGCCCGCAGGGCCTGAGCCGCGCCGGCAACGACGGCCTCTACAGCTTCAACGGCCTGGGTGTGACCAAGGCCGCGCTGACTGCCGGCGGCCTGCTCGGCGTCTGGTCATCGTCGTCCGACCATGGCTTCACCAACCGGCTCAAGCGCGCCGGCTACGCGGTCGAGGAAATCGGCGTCCGCGCCCATCGCGGCCGCGGCGCGCGGCATACGATCTGGATGGCGAGGAAGGCCTGACAACCGGGGTAGCTTCCGCCCAAGCAGGTTTGTGGCAGAGTATCCCCATGACCGGCTCCATCGACCCCACCCGCCCGCAGTTCGACGCCTTCAAGGCCCTGCCGCGCGACGAACCGATTCACATGCTCAACCTCGTGCGGGTCCGCGCGCTGGCCGACTATCCCGAAGGCCACCCGAACCACGGCAAGGGGATGACGGGCCTGGAGGCCTATCGCGCCTATGGCCGCGAGAGCGCGCACATCTTCAAGCGCGTCGGCGGACGGCAAATCTGGGCGGGACGGCCGGACGTCGTCGTCACCGGCCCGACCGACGAGCGCTGGGACATCGCCTTCATCGCCGAATACCCCGGTGGCGGGGCGTTCCTCGCCATGGTCACCGACCCCGAGTACCGCGAGGTGGTCAAGCACCGCCAGGCCGGCGTCGAGGACAGCCGCCTGATCCGCATGGCCCCGATCACCGAACTGGGCGAGGGTTTCGGGGAGTAGCGTTGCGAGGTTCGAGACGCTCGGCTGAGGCCTCGCTCCTCACCACGACGGGCAAAGATGTTCGTCATCCTGAGGAGCGGACCCTCAGGTCCGCGTCTCGAAGGACGCAAACCTACTCCGCCGCCATGGCCATCGGCGCCGACCGCGCGCCGCGCACCAGCCGGCCCGGCAGGGCGCCGGTCGGCTCGCCGTCGCGGTAGGTGATCTGGCCGGCGACGATGGTCGCGACATAGCCGTCGGCCCGCTGCACCAGACGCCGCCCGCCGGCCGGCAGGTCATAGGCCACGCTCGGCGCGTGCAGGATCAGGCCGTCGTAGTCGATGACGTTGAGGTCCGCGCGCAGGCCCAGGGCGATCTGGCCCCGGTCGAACAGGCCGACCGCCGCGGCGGTGTCCTGAGTCTGCATGCGGATGACCTCCTCCAGACCCAGCTTCGGCCCCCGCGTGCGATCGCGCGTCCAGTGGGTCAGGTTCGAGGTCGGGAAGCTGCCGTCGCAGATCATGCCCACATGGGCTCCGCCATCGCTGAGGCCCGGCACCGTGTCGCGGTGGCTGAGCATGGCGAAGCTGGGGTCCAGCGAGCCGTCGGCGTAGTTGAGGAACGGGTGATAGAGCATGCCCCGCCCGCCGTTGCTCAGCATGTGGTCCAGCGCCACCTCGTCCGGCCACAGGCCGCGGCCGGCGGCCAGCGCCTTGACCGTATCGTCCTCGGTCGGCTCGTAGTCCGGCTGGTCGGTCATCAGGAACATGTTGTCCCAGGCGCGCAGGGCGCTGCCCGCGAACGGCCCCTTGGGGTCCACGGTCTCGCTAAGCAGCCGCGCGCGGAACGCCGGATCGCTGAGGTGGGCCACCCGCTCGGCCAGCGGCAGATGGGCGATCTCCTTGTAGGTCTGGTGCTGGCTGAACGGGTTGAGCGTCAGCTCCAGCCCGAACAGCACCCCGACCGGACGGCCGGCGACCTGGGCCTTCATCGGCAGGCCGCTGTCGACAGCGTCGGAGAGGGCCGCCAGCAACAGCTTCCAGGCGTCCTTGCCACGCGCGCTCTGGGCCAGGGAGAAGCTCAGCGGACGGCCGGAGGCCTCGACCAGCCGGCGGAACATGGCGAATTCCTCGGCCGGGTTCTGGAAGTCGGAGACGAACTGCAGCACGCCCTTGCCGGCGGCCTTCAGCGCCAGGGCGATGCCGGTCAGCTCATCCTCGCCGGCCGTCAGGGTCGGGGTCGGCTGGCCGTCGCTGGTGCGGTGGTT
>CANJYY010000184.1 GCA_947479185.1 Caulobacteraceae bacterium | reverse complement strand
GGCCACGCCGCTCACGATGCGCTTTTCCACGATCTCCTCCTCGTCGCAGACGATGGTGCCCTTCCCTTCGGAAGTATGGCCGGACTCTTCTCCCGGCTCGACGAAACTGGACAGCACGCGCAGCGGAACATGCTGCGACATGGCCAGTTCGACAGACCGGGTCTGCAAGACCTTGGCCCCCAGCGACGCCATTTCGAGCATCTCCTCGTAGGAGATGCGCGCCAGCTTGCGGGCCTTGCTCTCGATGCGCGGATCGGTCGTGTAGACCCCGTCCACGTCGGTGTAGATGTCGCAGGCGCCGCCGAGGGCCGCGGCGATGGCCACGGCGCTGGTGTCCGAGCCGCCCCGGCCCAGGGTGGCGATGCGGCCGTCGCGGGTCACGCCCTGGAAGCCGGCGATCACGGCGATCTCGCCCGCGTCCATCGCGGCGGCCAGCTTCTCGGGCGGAATTTCGTCGATGCGCGCCCGACCATGGGCCTCGTCGGTCAGGATCGGGATCTGCCAGCCCAGCCAGGACCGGGCGTTCAGGCCCATGTTGCGCAGGGTCATGGCCAGCAGGCCGGCCGTCACCTGTTCGCCGCTGGCGACCACCATGTCGTATTCGTCGTCGCTCGGGGGCAGGCCCTGGGCCGCCGCGCCCGCGCCATCGGTCCAGGCGACCAGTTCGTTGGTCTTGCCGGCCATGGCCGAGACCACCACGGCGACCTGCTTGCCGGTCGCGACCTCAGCCGCCACCAGCCGGCCAACGCGCCGGATCCGTTCAAGGTCGGCCACCGAAGTGCCGCCGAATTTCATCACCAGCCGTGACACGTCAGGCCGCTCGCCCCCTCGTTTGGCGGTTTTTTCTTGCCGAAGCGGCGTTTCGAACCCCGCACCCGCGCAAGAGGTCGCCTTCTAGCGAGGCTTTCGCGGCGCCGCAATGCGCCAGATCACTCCGGCATGCATCCCGTCGACGGCCCGGCTTCCGCGCTCTAGATAGAGGGCATGGCCATCGCCTCCCCAGAACTCCGCACCAGCGTCGATCCGGCAGACGTCGAACGCTTTTCCCGCATCGCCGCCGAATGGTGGGATCCGCACGGCAAGTTCGCGCCGCTGCACAAGTTCAACCCGATCCGGCTGGGCTTCATCCGCGAGCAGGTGCTCGCGCGGTTCGGTCGCGACGGCTGCCTGCGCCGGCCGTTCGAGGGGCTGAAGCTGCTCGACATCGGCTGCGGCGGCGGGCTGCTCAGCGAGCCGATGAGCCGGCTGGGTTTCTCGGTCATCGGCGTCGACGCCTCGGAGCGCAACATCGGCACGGCCTCGACCCACGCGGCCGAGCAGGGCCTCGACATCGCCTACCGCGCCTCGACGGCCGAACAGTTGCTGGCCGAGAAGGCCGGGCCGTTCGACGTGATCCTCAACATGGAAGTGATCGAGCACGTCGCCGACCCGGGCGAGTTCCTGCGCACGACGGCCAAACTGCTGGCGCCCGGCGGGATCATGATCGTCGCCACCCTGAACCGCACGCTGAAGGCGCTGGCCCTGGCCAAGATCGGCGCCGAGTACGTGCTGCGCTGGGTGCCGGCCGGCACCCACGACTGGAAGCAGTTCCTGACGCCGGCCGAGCTGCGCTCGTTCCTCGAAGGCCATCCGTTCGACATCGCCGGGCCGTTCGGGGTCTCGTACAATCCGCTGCTGGGCAAGTGGGTCCGGTCGTCGGACGCCGAGGTCAACTACATGATGACCGTGACCCGTCCGGCGAAATGACCATCCGTACGGCCCGTCTGCGACTGGAGCCGGCGCTCTACGGCGACATGCTGGCCGTCGGGCTGGGCGATGACGTGCTGGCCGGAACCCTCGGCGTGGCGATCGCCGCCGACTGGGCCGGGGCCGACGCCATGGACGCCATCAGCCGCACACGCGACCGTCTGGACGGCCATCCGGAGCTGGCCCAATGGTGGATGCACTTCATCATCCATGAGGCGGACAACACCCTGATCGGCCTGGGCGGCTTCAAGGGTGAGCCCGAGCATGGCCAGGTCGAGATCGGCTACGAGATCGCGCCCGGCTACCGCCTGCGCGGCCTGGCGACCGAGGCGGCGCGCGGCATGGTCGACCACGCCCTGGCCGATCCGCGCGTCAGTCATGTGCTGGCCCACACCCTGCCGCAGGAAAGCGCCTCGACGACCATCCTGCGCCGGCTGGGCCTGCAGTTCATCCAGGCGCTGACCGATCCGGACGACGGCCCGATCTGGCGCTGGCGGATGGATCGGGCGGGGTAGGGGGCGTCCTTCGAGACGCGGACCTGAGGGTCCGCTCCTCAGGATGACGAACGCCTTTGCCCGTCATGGTGAGGAGCGAGGCCTCAGCCGAGCGTCTCGAACCACGCACGCTGCCTCACCGATAGTCCGTCGCCGACACCATCCGCCGCGCGCTGTTCAGTTGATCCGCGATCTGGGCGGACAGGTCGTAGTCCTCGTCCAGAAAGCCACCCTTGAGCCGGTAGGCGCCCTGTTCGAAACAGCGGGCCGCGGTGGCCAGCATCATCGAGACACTGTCGAAGACGATCTCGTGCTCATCCTCGCCGGGCAGAAACTCGACCACGCAGCCGTAGTCGTCGGACTCCGCGTCGCAGATCACCGCCAGATAGCCGCCGCCCCCGTCGGCGAGGATCGGGAACCAGCTGGCGGGCCACAGGTCGGCCGAGGCGGCGAAGCCCTTGTAGTGGTCCAGCGCCTCGGCGATCGGCATCCAGTAATGGCCGGGGATCACATGGCCGTCGCCGAGCGTGCGGCCGACCGGCAGGTCGACGCCGTCGTGGCGGCCGTACATCGCGACCAGATCCTCAGGCGCGCGGCCGGCCACGGCCACGGCGTCCTCGACGTCATAGGGGGCGATGCCCGGTTGCAGCATGTCGACGGCGGGGCGTTTCAACCGGCGCAGCTGGGCCGTCAGGGCGTCGACCTGCTCGAACACCAGCATCATCTCGCTCATCGGATACGAGTCCGCATTTAATTCACTTCCGACTTTTTGGGCGGGGCCGGCGGCAGGGCCGCCACGGGCACGCCGTCCTCGACCAGCGCCTTGACCTCGGTGGGCGTAGCCTCGCCATAGATCCCGCGTTCCTCGCTCTTGCCCTCATGGATGGCGCGGGCCTCGCGGGCGAACGCATCCCCGACGTAGTCGAAGTTGTCCTCGACATGGGCCCGCACCTTGCCGAGCGCCTCCATCATCACCTGACGGGCTTCGGGCGGCAGGTCGGCGCCGCTCTTCTGCGCCTTGGTGCCGGCCACGGCCGGGGCCATGATCTGCTTGCGTACGGCCTTGCTGGCGCAGACCGGGCATTCCAGCAGCCCGCGCGCGGCCTGGTCGTCGAAGTCGGCGGAGGCCCCGAACCAGCCCTCGAAGTCGTGGCCGTGCTCACAGGCAAGGGCGTACTTGATCATGGCCGGGGCTCGGGGCCGACAAACGCGCGGGCGTTGGCGAGGGCGGGGATCGCGGCGCGGGCCTTGCCGGCCAGCGACAGGTCGAGGTCGGCGACCAGCACGCCGGGTTCGTCATGGTCCAGCCCGCCGATCACCTCGCCCCAGGGCGCGACGATGGTCGAATGGCCCCAGGTGCCGCGGCCGTCCTCGTGGAAGCCGCCCTGGGCCGCCGCCAGCACGAAGCTGCCGGTCTCGATGGCCCGGGCGCGCAGCAGCACCTCCCAGTGGGCCTCGCCGGTCGGGCGGGTGAAGGCGGCGGGCACGGTCATCACCGTCGCTCCGGCCAGCGCCAGCGCCCGGTACACGGCCGGAAAGCGCATGTCGTAGCAGATGGTCAGACCCATGCGGATGCCATCGACATCGGCCGTCACCGCCCGGTCGCCCGGCTCATAGGTGGCCGATTCCCGCGCCGTCTCGCCGGTCGGCAGATCGACGTCGAACATGTGCAGCTTGTCGTAGGTCGCGGTGATCTCGCCCTTGGGATTGATCAGCACCTGGCGATTGGCGGCCTTGCCGTCCTCGCGCCGGACCAGCGCCGAACCGACGTCGATCCACACGCCCAGTTCGGCGGCCAGCGCCCGCAGGCCGTTCACCACCGGATCGTCGGCCAGCAGGGTCAGCCGCGGCAGCAGCCTGTCCCGGCTCCGGTCGAGGATGTTGGTCCCCTCCGGCGTCAGGATGAAGGTCGCGCCCTGCGCCGCCGCCTCGCGCACCAGCGGGACGACGTGCGCCAGCGCGGCCGCGTGGCTGGCCGGGGTGCGGGTCTGGATCAGGCCGACGCGCAGGGTCATGCGCCGAGCAGGGTGTCCAGCTTGCCGGCCCGATCAAGCGCCAGCATGTCGTCGCAGCCGCCGATGTGCGTCTCGCCGATGAAGATCTGCGGGAAGGTCGCCCCGCCGCCCGAGCGCTCGATCATTTCCTTGCGCAGGGCCGGGTCCATGCCGGCTTCGATCTCGGTGAAGTCCGCGCCCTTCTCGCCGAGCAGGCTCAGGGCGCGGGCGCAGTAGCCGCAGAAGGGACGGGTGTAGATGGTGACGTGGGCCATGGTCTCTCAACGCTCACAGGGTTGAAGGGTCATATAGTGGTGTCCGCGCCGGCGCGCACCTTGGCGATGACGGCGAGGTCGACAGCCTCGGCCCCCGCCGCCTTCAGCGCCCGCGCGCAGGCGTGGGCGGTGGCGCCGGTGGTCAGGACGTCGTCGACCAGCAGAACGCGGCGGCCGGCGATGCGGTCCTGGCGGCCGGGCGGCACGGCGAAGGCCCCGGCCACGTTGCGACGCCGCCCGCCGGCCGACTTGCCGCCCTGGCTTTCCGTGCGCCGGATGCGGGCGAGGGCGTCCGGCGCCACCGGCAGGCCGGCCAGCGCCCCCAGCGGCCGGGCCATCTCGGCCACCTGGTTGTAGCGCCGCGACAGCAGTCGCCAGCGGTGCAGCGGCACGGGCACGATGACCTCGGCTGTCTCCAGCAGCGGCCGGGCCGCGCGCAGCAGCCACCGCGCCAGCACAGGCGCCAGATCGGTGCGGTCGGCGTGCTTGAGCTTGAGCACCAGGTCGCGGCTGTGCTCGTCGTACAGGCAGGCCGCCCGGGCCCGGTCGAAAGCGCGCGGGCGGGCTGTGCAGGCGGCGCAGCGGACGCCGGGGCCGGGGTCATACTCCCACGGCGCGCCGCAGCCGTCGCAGACGGGGTCCTCGAGAAAGGCGATGCGGCTCCAGTGATCCGCCGGCAATCCGCCGGTCAGGGCCGGGGCCCCGGCGGCGTCCAGCGGCGGCAGGATGAGGTCGAGCAGCGCTCGTCCCGCGCCGAGCATGCGCGGTCCCGGTTTCAAAAGCGGCCGCGACAGGCCATCTTCCGCGCGCATGACCGCCAGCCCTCCCATCCTGTTCGACCGCGCCCTGCATCGGCGCCGCCTGGAGCGCGCCGCCCCCGGCTACGCGACCGCCGACTTTCTCAAGCAGCGGGCGGCGCAGGACGCGGTGGCGCGGCTGGAAGTGATCATGCGTCGCTTTCCGCTGGCCGTCGACCTGGGCGCCCGGCACGGGGCCTTCCGCGCGGCGCTGGCCGAAAGCGATGCCGCCGCGAAGATCGACCTGCTGATCGAGACCGACCTGTCGGAGACGATGCTGAAGGACAGGCCCGGGCCGCGACTGGTGATGGACGAGGAGCTGTCGGCCTTCGCGCCGGAGAGCCTCGATCTGGCTGTCTCGACCCTGGCGCTGCACTGGACCAATGACCTCGTCGGCTCGCTGATCCAGATCCGCCGGTCGCTGAAGCCCGACGGGCTGTTCATCGGCGCCATGCTCGGCGGGGCGACCCTGACCGAGCTGCGCCAGTGCCTGCTGGAGGCCGAGGCCGAGATCAGCGGCGGGGCCGGCCTGCGCGTCTCGCCGTTCGCCGACGCCTTCGACGCCGCCGCCCTGCTGCAGCGGGCCGGGTTCGCCCT
>CANJYY010000183.1 GCA_947479185.1 Caulobacteraceae bacterium | reverse complement strand
CGGAAACGGTGAAGGCCCACCGCGCCTATCTGGAACGCTTCTTTTCCCGTGAGGGACCGGCGCTGGCCGGGCCGATGCCGGGCTATTTCGGTTGCGGCAACAGCCTGCTCAAACGCGCCTCGCTGCCCGATCCGGTCAGGCCGTTCAGCACGCTGCGCAACCAGATCGGCGGCGAGGACGACATGCTGTTCGGCCATATGCAGGCTGGCGGCGCCCGCTTCGCCTGGGCCCCCGACGCGGTGGTCTGGGAAGACCCGGTCCCCGACCGTCTGACCCTGCGCTACACCCTGGCCCGCGCCTTCGCCTACGGTCAGGGCCCCAGCGCCCACTGCGCCGCCGCCAGTCCGCCGGACTGGAAGGGCGTCGCCATCTGGATGCTCATCGGCCTGGCCCAGGCGGCCGTCTACGGCGTCGTGGCCGCCGTCAAATGGTTGATCCGCGCGCCCGACCGGGCCCAGGCGCTCGACCGCGCCGCCCGCGGCCTCGGCAAGACCTTCTGGTTCGGCCCCTTCAAGATCAACTTCTACGGACGCAGCGCATGACCATCATCCGCGACTGGACCCCGGACAAGTCCCACGCCTTCGGCAAGGAGGTGCTGACCTTCAACCACGACCTCCACACCCGGCCGATGTTCGACGACGACGGCCTGGCCGACCTGCTCGACCGCTACCCGCGCGAGAAGCTCGGCGTCTTCACCATGGGCGAGAATCCGCGCGAGTGGCGCACCTGGCGACGCGGCGTGGCGGGCAATCTCTCCGGCAAGGTGCTGCTGCAGATGGCGAAGGAGGGCCGCATCTGGCTGAACCTGCGCGCCGCCAACGACTACCTGCCGGACTATGCGGCCCTGGCCGACGAGGTGTTCGCCGAGAAGGAGGCAATGGTCCCCGGCCTTCGTACGCTCAAGCGCGATCTCGGCGTGCTGATCAGCTCGCCCAACGCCCAGGTCTTCTACCATCTCGACGTGCCGATGGTGTCGCTGTGGCAGATCCGCGGCGTGAAGACGGTCTGGGCCTATCCGGTCGAGGATCCCTATGTCGGCCCCGAGGCGCTGGAGGCCATCGTGCTGCGCGAGACGGCCGAGCAGTTCGCCTTCGATCCGGCCTGGGACTTCGGCGCGGCGATGGCCGAGCTGACGCCCGGCCGCATGCTGACCTGGCCGCAGAACGCTCCGCACCGCATCGAGAACGGGCCGATGCTCAATGTCTCGCTGTCGATGGAGTTCATGACCCCCTCGGCGCTGATGCGGGCCAATGTGATCTACGCCAACGGCCTCATGCGCCGCCGCCTGGGCGCCGTCCCGAAGATCCAGCCCGGCTTCTCGCCGCTCGGCCTCGCCAAGGTCGCCGCCGCGAGAGCCGCCAAGGCGCTGAAGCTGCAGAAGGCCAACGAGCGCGTGCTGCCGGTGACGTTCAACCTGGAAACCGAAGTGCCGGGGCTGGTGAAGCGGGCGGCGTAGGCGGGCGCTTCGTGCGTCCTTCGACACGCAGCCTGCGGCTGCTGCTCAGGATGACATGCATATCTCCAGGTCATGGTGAGCAGCGCGCAGCGCGTGTCGAACCACGCAATCTGCGTCCACCCGGCCAACCCTTGCGCCGAGCACCCTTGCCCGAACCCCCTGATCGCTCCAAATGGTCGGGATGACTGGCCCCCGCACGATTGATCTGACCGGCGAAGCCGCCGCCGACGCCCGCGCCCTGCGGGACGCCTTCGGCTGTTTCACCACCGGGGTGACCGTCGTCACCACGCTCGACGGGACCCGGCCGGTCGGCTTCACCGCCAACAGCTTCGCCTCGGTGTCGCTCGATCCGCCGCTGGCGCTGATCTGCGTCGGCAACGAGGCCAGCTGCCTGCCGGCCCTGACGGCCAGCGGCGTGTTCGTCGTCAATGTGCTGCACGTCGACCAGCAGGCCCTGGCCGCCCAGTTCGCCCGCCGCGGCGCCGACCGTTTCGCGGGCGTCTCGGCGGAGACCTGGCACACCGGGGCCCCGGTGCTGCCCGGCTGCATGGCCAACTTCGAGTGCCGCACGGAGCAGTCCATCGAGGCCGGCGACCACCGCATTCTCATCGGCCGCATCCTCAAGGTCCACCACGACGCCGACCACGAGCCGCTGGTCTATCTGCGCGGCGGGTACCGGCGGGTGCACACCGATTAGGGACTAGGGACTAGGGATTAGGGGCTAGGGATTAGTTGGTCGGCGCGAGCCCGTCGGTCAGCGATGCTCCTTCACTAGACACTAGCCCCTTCCCCCCTGACGCTGGGTCATACTTGGCGCGGGCCGTTCGAGGGCTTAAGTGACGCTCACGTAAACGATAACCTGATCAGGGAGATACCCCATGGGTGAAGCCTATATCGTCGCCGCCGGCCGTACCGCGGGCGGTCGCAAGGGTGGCCGTCTGAGTGGGGTTCACCCCGCCGACCTCGCCGGTGAAGTCCTCAAGGCCCTCGTCGCGCGCACCGGCGCCGACCCCGCCACCGTCGAGGACGTCATCATGGGCTGCGTCGGCCAGGGCGGCGAACAGGCCGTCAACATCGCGCGCAACGCGGTGCTGGCCAGCGGCTTCCCGGAAAGCGTGCCGGCCACCTCGGTCGACCGCCAGTGCGGTTCCTCGCAGCAGTCGCTGCACTTCGCGGCCCAGGCCGTGATGTCGGGCGCCATGGACTGCGTCATCGCCGCCGGCGTCGAGAGCATGAGCCGCGTGCCCATGGGCAGCCCCTCGGTCCTCGCGATGAAGGCCGGCATGGGCAACTACATGAGCCCGAACATGCAGGAGCGCTATCCGAACATCCAGTTCAGCCAGTTCGCCGGCGCCGAGATGATCTCGAAGAAGTACGGCTTCACCAAGGACGACCTGGACGCCTTCGCCTTCCAGAGCCACCAGCGCGCCATCGCCGCCACCAAGGCCGGCCACTTCGACAAGGAAATCGTCGGCGTCGAGATCACCCTGGCCGACGGCACCAAGGAAACCCACGTCATCGACGAGGGGATCCGCTTCGACGCCAGCCTTGAAGGCATCAAGGGCGTCAAGCTGCTGGTCGAGGGCGGCACGGTCACGGCCGCCAGCTCCAGCCAGATCTGCGACGGCGCCTCGGGCCTGCTGGTCGTCAACGAAGCCGGTCTGAAGCGCCTCGGCGTCGAGCCGCTGGCCCGCGTCCACCACATGACCGTCACCGCCGGCGACCCCGTCGTGATGCTCGAAGAGCCAGTGTTCGCCACCCAGAAGGCCCTCAAGAAGGCCGGCATGAAGATCAGCGACATCGACCTGTACGAAGTCAACGAAGCCTTCGCGCCCGTGCCGCTGGCCTGGCTGCAGGGCAACGACGCCGATCCGGCGAAGCTGAACATCTCGGGCGGCGCCATCGCCCTCGGCCACCCGCTCGGCGGCTCCGGCGCCAAGCTGATGGCCACCCTGATCCACAACCTGCGCCGCACCGGCGGCCGTTATGGTCTGCAGACCATGTGCGAAGGCGGCGGTCTGGCCAACGTGACGATCGTCGAAGCGCTCTGATCCAGACGCTCTGACGCAAACAGAAGGGGCCGCTCACCGGAAGGTGAGCGGCCCTTTTTCTGTTCATTCCTCCCCTCGTAGAGGGGAGGGGGACCAGCCGGAGGCTGGTGGAGGGGGCAGCGCGAACGCGAGCGGCCCCACCCCGAATTCCGGTCTATCCGGCCCTTCCGGCGCCGACCCCTCCACCACGCTCCGCGTGGTCCCCCTCCCCGCGAGCGGGGAGGACTATCTGGCAGCGCTGACCCGCCACACCACATTGCCCACGTCATCGGCCACCAGCAGCGCGCCGGTGCGGTCCACCGCCACGCCGACCGGGCGGCCCAGCGCCTGGCCTTTCGCGTCGAGGAAGCCGGTCAGGAAGTCCTGCGCCGCGCCGTTCGGCTTGCCGCCGGAGAACGGCACGAACACCACCTTGTAGCCGCTGGCCGGCTTGCGGTTCCACGAGCCGTGCTGGCCGACGAACGCGCCCAGGGCGTAGCGGGCCGGGAAGCTCGCCGGCGCGGTCTGTCCGGCCGCCAGTTCGACCACCGGGATCGCCGGATAGAAGGCCAGCCCCAGCGAGGCGGTGTGCGCCCCCAGCGCGTAGTCGGGACGGATCGCCTTCGCCACCATGTCCGGCCGCTGCGGCTGCATGCGCACATCGACGTTCTGGCCGTAGTAGCTCCACGGCCAGCCGTAGTGGCCGCCGTCCTGCACGCTGGTCATGTAGTCGGGCACCAGGTCGTTGCCGAGCATGTCGCGCTCGTTGACCGCGGTCCACAGCGCCCCGCCCGTGGGCTCGAAGGCCATGCCGACCGGATTGCGCAGGCCGGTGGCGAACACCCGCTCGGTCTTGCTCGCCAGATCGATCGCCAGGATGCCGGCGCGCCGGGCCTCCTTGTCGATGCCGCCTTCGGCGAGGTTGGAGTGCGAGCCGACCGAGACGTACAGCGTCTTCCCGTCCGGGCTGGCCAGCAGGTTGCGCACCCAGTGCTGGTTCGGCGCCCCGGCCGGCAGGTCGGCGATCTTGACCCCCGGCCCGCTGATCGCCGTCGCGCCCGGCGTATAGGGGAAGGCCATCACGCTGTCGGTGTTGGCGACGTAGAGGGTCTCGCCGACCAGGGCGACGCCCAGCGGCGAGTTCAGCCCCTTGAGGAACACGGTCCGCTGCTCGGGCGCGCCGTTGCCGTCGGCGTCGCGCAGCAGGGTGATCTGATTGGCGCTGGCGGCATCGGCCCCGGCGCGCTTGAACACCGCGGCGGCGACCCAGTCGGTCAGGCTGGTCTTCTTGCGCGCCGGCGAATTGCTCTCGACCACCAGCACGTCGCCGTTGGGCAGCAGGTACAGCCAGCGCGGATGGGCCAGACCCTCGGCGAACCGCGTCACGGTAAACCCGGCCGGGGCTGTCGGCGCCCCGCCCGCCGGCCAGCCCACGGCCTTGGCCGGGTTGAGCGTCGGGATCGGCCCGTTCGGGTCGGGCGCGGTCAGTTTCACGTCGGGCCCGTAGGTCGCCGACGACGGCAGGTCGCTGGCCTTGCCGCAGGCGGCGAGGGCGAGCAGCGCGGCCGACAGGGCGGCGAGCGAGGCGGTGCGGTTCATGATGGCGTTTCCCCAGCCGGTTTTGCGGGGAGGATATGGCGCGCCGGGGGGCGGGGGCAATGCGGGACGGTCGGCCAGGGGCGCAGCAAGAGGGACTAGGGGCTAGGGGCTATGGGCTAGTGAAGCGCGGCGTTCGCCGCCACCCCGCTCAACTAGCCCCTGGTCCCTAACCCCTAGAGTCCATCCAGCTGGATATGAACCTCGCCATCCCCGCCCACGGCCACGACGATGCGCTCGCCGTCCTCGCCGATCGCGTAGCGGCGGCCGTTCGACACGGCCGACAGCCGGCCGGGGATCCAGCGGCCGCCCTCGGCCACGGTCAGTCGCAGACCGCCGGCCTCGGCGGGCAGGCTGATGACATAGCGGCCGGCGTCCATGTGGTGGAACACCACCAGCCCGCCGGCGCCCGCCGCCACGGCGGCCACCGGCCCGGCGCAGCTGTCCTTCTCGAGTTCGACGGTCAGCGCGGGCCGCGCCCAGGCCGCAGACCCGGCCAGCATGACGACGGCGGCGCAGACGGCGCCCAGCCTGTTCATCCCCCTGGTCATGATGCTCGCCCCCCGTTGGTCCGCCGACCTTAGGCAAAACACCGGTCTCGCGGAAGCCCCCGCCCTTTGACCTCCGTCAACGCCGCCGCCGGCGCCGGCCCGCACCCTGCGCGCCGAACCGGAGCGCGCCATGGACGTCCTTGAAGCCCTCGCCACGCGGCATACCTGCCGCGCCTTCCTGCCGACGCCGGTGCCGCGCCAGACGGTCGAGACCATCCTGACCGCCGCCGGCCGCGCCCCCTCGGGCGGCAACCTGCAGCCCTGGCGGGTCTGGGCGCTGGCG
>CANJYY010000182.1 GCA_947479185.1 Caulobacteraceae bacterium | reverse complement strand
TTCCTCCAGGATGGGCCCGACCTGCTGCCGGTCCGTCGCGGCGTCATCGTCGGCGAACATCCCGCCTGGGACTGGGTCCTCGAGCCGGGCCGCGTCTGGCGCGAGGCGGACGACCGCGGGTGGCTGCGGGCGGCGGTTCCGTTCGCCCTGCAGGAGCGCAACGCCAACTGCCTGCACAACGGCGTCCTGACCTTCCTGTTCAAACCCGATGGATCGGTGTCCCGGGTGGCGCTGGAGATCGCGTCGGAGACCTGCGCCTATCTGAAGTTCGACGCCTGGGCGACGGTCCCGGCGCGGCTGACGCCCGCCGCGGTCCCGGACGCCGACGCGATCCTCGCGGCCTGGCGGGACGAGGTCGCCGCCCGACTGCCGGTCCGCCCCCTGGCCGAGCTGGCCCGGCTGCGCCCGGACCTGAACCTGGCGGCCTTCGCCCTGACGGCGCCGACCGACGGCGATCCACCGACAGCCTATGGCCTGGTCGTCGACGGCGTTCACTACGCGAGCGCCTGCCAGACCCGGCAGGGCGACTATCCCTTCTGTGACGTCCTCGACCTGCCGTCTTATTCCACCGCCAAGTCGATCGTTGGCGGCGTGGGCCTGATGCGGCTCGAGGCCCTGCACCCGGGCAGCGCCCTGGCGCTGATCCGCGACCACGTCCCGGCCTGCGCCCGGGGCGACGACTGGGCCGGCGTGACGCTGGCCGATGCGCTGGACATGGCCACCGGCGTCTATGGCTCGACGGCGTTCGAGGCGGACGAGAACGCCCCCGCCGGGCAGGTCTTCTTCGATGTCGAGGACAGCGCCGCCAAGGCGGCCTACGCCTGCGGCCACTTCCACCGCCGCGCCGCGCCCGGAACGACCTTCGTCTACCGCACGGCGGACACCTACCTGCTGGGGACGGCCATGTCCGACATCCTCCGGCGGGCGGGGGAGGGCGATCTCTATGACGACCTGATCGCGCCGCTCTGGCGCGCCCTGCGGCTCAGCCCGACGATCATGGACACCCGCCGCACCTACGACGCGGCGCGCCAGCCTTTCACCGGCTGGGGCCTGACCTATCATCGCGACGACATCCTGCGCATCGCGGGCTGGCTCCGGGACGGGGCCGTGATCGACGGCCGGCCGATGCTCGACCAGGGTCTGCTCGCGGCGGCGCTGCAGCGTGATCCGGCCCATCCGGGCCTGTCCGCCGGCGGCGCGGCCTATCGCTACAAGGCCGGCTTCTGGGCGCGGGACATCAGCGGTCCGCTGGGCTGTTCCCGGCCGGTCTGGGCGCCGTTCATGTCCGGGTTCGGCGGCATCTCCGTCGTGCTGCTGCCGGGCGGCGTGACCTACTACTCTTTCGGCGACGGCGGCGTCTTCGACTGGGCGCCGGCCGCCGTCGAGGCCGCCAGGATCAAGGATATGTGCTCATGACCGACGACGCCCTCTCCGCGCCGGTTCCGCGTCGTGGCCTGCCAAAGGTTCCGGAGGACAGCCTGGTCGCCAGCGTGCTGCTGTCCTTCCTGGCCACGGCCGGCCTGTTCTACGTGAACATCATGGCCGCCCTGGTGGACGGCCTGATCAGCGGCGCGGGTCTGACTGCCAGACAGGCGGGGCTGGTGGCCTCGGCCAATGTCTACGGCGCCGCTTTGGGGGCCCTGACGGCGGTGTTCATTGTCCGGAGGCTTCCCTGGCGGCCGACCGCCGTGACGGTGCTGCTCTGCCTGATCACCATCGACCTGGCGTCGACCCTGCTGAAGGCGCCCGAGGTGCTGATCGCGGTGAGGTTTCTGCACGGTCTGATCGGCGGCCTGCTGGTCGGCGTCGCCTTCGCGGTCATCGCCCGGACCCGAACGCCGGACCGGACCTTCGGCATGCTGCTGGTGGTCCAGTTCGGCCTCGGCGGCCTGGGGCTGATGTTCCTGCCGCGGCTGGTGCCGATGTTCGGACCCGGGGTCCTGTTCGTGGCCCTGGCGACGTTCAGTCTGGCGACGCTGGCGATGGTCCCGTTTCTGGGGGACTACAAGGCCGCGCCGAAGGCCCTGAGCGACGGCCCCAAAGCGCCGACGCTCTGGATTCCCCTCAGTCTGGTGTTCGCGTCGATCTTCCTGTTTCAGGCCGCCAACATGGGTCTGGCCGCCTACATCATCGGCCTGGGCAAGGGCGCCGGGCTCGAGCTCAGGTTCATCACCGACACCCTGGGCGCGGCCAACTGGATCGGCGCGCTCGGTTCGGTTCTGGTTGTCGTCATGGGGGTCAAGTTCGGTCGCTTCTGGCCGATCGTCGCGGGCCTTGTGCTGACCCTCGCCGGCACCTGGGCGTTCCATTTCAGCGGGCTGCCGTGGGTTTACCTCGTCGCCAACATCGGCACGGCGATCACCTGGGCCTTCGTCATCCCCTATCTGCTCGGCATGAGCGCCGCGTTCGACAAGGCCGGACAGATGGCCACGCTGGCCGGCTTCTTCTCGAAGATGGGCCTGGCCTCGGGGCCCGCCATGGCCGCGTTCGTCGCGGGCGGGGGGCAGTACGGCGGCCTGATCAACATCTCGGTGCTGGGCCTCGCCCTCAGCGGCGTCGCGGCGGCCGCACCCGCCCTGCTGCTCGACCGACAACGCCCACCGGGCTGATCCACCCCGATACCCCGGCCGCCCGTCGGCCAGAAATCCCCGAATTGCCATCAGGAGTGCATTCCAATGTCCGCCAACGCTGACCTGTTGACCCGTCGTCTGGCCGCCGTGCCGCGCGGCGTGTCCACCGCCACCGCCATCTTCGCCGCCCGCGCCGAGAACGCCGAGCTGTGGGACGTGGAGGGCAACCGCTACGTCGACTTCGCCGGCGGCATCGCCGTGCTCAACACCGGCCATCGCCATCCGAAGGTGCTGGCGGCGGTCCGCGACCAGCTCGACGCCTACACCCACACCGCCTTCCAGGTGGTGGCCTACGAGCCCTACATCGCCCTGGCCGAGCGGCTGAACGCGCTGGCGCCGTTCGACGGGCCGGCCAAGACCATCCTGTTCACCACCGGCGCGGAGGCGGTCGAGAACGCGGTCAAGATCGCCCGCGCCGCGACGGGCCGGTCGGCGGTCATCGCCTTCACCGGCGGTTTCCATGGCCGGACCATGCTGACCATGGCCATGACCGGCAAGGTCGCCCCCTACAAGCGCCTGTTCGGGCCGCTGCCGGCCGAGGTGTTCCACGCCCCGTTCCCGGTTCCGCAGTACGGCGTCAGCGTCGAGGACAGCCTGAAGGCGCTGGAGTTCCTGTTCCGCGCCGATGTCGAACCCGAGCGGGTGGCGGCCATCGTCATCGAGCCCGTCCAGGGGGAGGGCGGCTTCCAGCCGGCGCCGCCGGAGCTGCTGCGGGCGCTGCGCGACCTCTGTGATCGCCACGGCATCCTGCTCATCTCCGACGAGGTCCAGGCCGGTTTCGCCCGCACCGGCAAGATGTTCGGCATCGAGCACAGCGGCGTGCAGCCGGACCTGATCACGGTGGCCAAGTCGCTGGCCGGCGGCTTTCCCCTGTCCGGCGTCATCGGCAAGGCGGCGATCATGGACGCTGCCGAGCCGGGCGGTCTGGGCGGCGCCTACGCCGGCCCGCCGATCGCCTGCGCGGCGGCCCTGGCCGTGCTCGACGTGATCGCCGAGGAGAAGCTGATGGAACGCGCCGACGCCCAGGGCGCCCGCATGCGCGGGCGGCTGGAGGCGATGAGCCAGCGCAACGGCCTGGTTCCGATCGCCAATATCCGGGGACCGGGGGCGATGATCGGCTTCGACATCCTGCGCGCGCGGGGCGGCGAGCCGGACGGCGCCGAGGCCAAGGCGGTCACCGTGCGGGCGCTCAGCAAGGGGCTGATCCTGCTGTCCTGCGGGGTGTATGGCGAAACCATCCGCCTGCTGGCGCCTCTGACGGCGTCGGACGTTGTTCTCGACGAGGGTCTGGATATCCTCGAAGCGGCCCTGGAGCGTCAGTCGTGAGTGAGCACACCGATTCCGTCGAACGTGACCGTCTGGCGCTGAAGCGGCCCGATCTGCTGCGCGAGGCGGCCTGGATCGGCGGCGCCTGGGTGACCGGCGCTTCGTCCATCGCCGTGACCAACCCGGCGACGGGCCGGCTGCTTGGCCATGTTCCATCCCTCGGCGAGGCGGAAACGCTCGACGCCGTGGCGGCGGCGCAGGCGGCCTTCCCGGCCTGGGCCGCCCGGGCGGCGAAAGAGCGGGCGGTGATCCTGCGCCGCTGGTTCGAGCTGATCATGGCGCACCGCGACGATCTTGCCCGACTGATGACCGCCGAGCAGGGCAAGCCGCTCGCCGAGGCCCAGGGCGAGGTGGCCTATGCCGCCGGCTTCATCGAATGGTTCGGCGAGGAGGCCAGGCGCGTCTACGGCGAGGTGATCCCCGGCCACCAGGCCGACAAGCGGATCGTGGTGCTCAAGCAGCCGGTCGGCGTCGTCGCCGCGGTCACCCCGTGGAATTTCCCGGCGGCCATGATCACCCGCAAGGTCGGCCCGGCGCTGGCGGCGGGCTGCACGGTGGTGCTCAAGCCTTCGGAGCTGACGCCCTTTTCGGCCCTGGCCCTGGCCCTGCTGGGCGAAGAGGCCGGCCTGCCGGCGGGGGTGTTCAATATCGTCACCGGGCCGCCGGCGCCGATCGGGACGGTCATGACCACCGACCCGCGCGTGGCCAAGTTCACCTTCACCGGCTCAACCGCCGTCGGCAAGATGCTGGCCGCCGCCTGCATGGGCACGGTCAAGCGGGTGTCGCTGGAGCTTGGCGGCAACGCGCCCTTCATCGTCTTCGATGACGCCGACCTGGACGCCGCCGTCGAAGGGGCCATCGCCTCGAAGTTCCGCAACACCGGCCAGACCTGCGTCTGCGCCAACCGCCTGCTGGTCCAGGCCGGCGTCTATGACGCCTTCGCCGCCCGGCTGACGGCGCGGGTCAACGGGCTGAAGGTCGGCGACGGCCTCGAAGGCCCGACCGACCAGGGGCCGCTGATCAATGACGCGGCGGTGGCCAAGGTCGAACGCCATATCGCCGATGCCCTGGCCGGCGGCGCCCGGGTCCTGACCGGCGGCGCGCGCCGGGGCGAGACCGGAACCTGGTTCGAACCGACGGTGCTGGCGGACGTGTCCGCCAACGCCCTGCTGAACCGCGAGGAAACCTTCGGGCCTCTGGCCGGGCTGGTGCGGTTCGAAACCGAGGCGCAGGCCCTGGCCATCGCCAACGACACCCGGGCCGGGCTGGCGTCCTACGTCTTCACCCGCGACCTCTCCCGCGCCTGGCGGATGGGGGAGGGGCTGCAATACGGCATGGTCGGCCTCAACACCGGCCTGATCTCGACCGAGGTCGCACCGTTCGGCGGCGTCAAGGAATCCGGGCTGGGTCGCGAAGGCTCCCACTTCGGCCTCGATGAGTACCTTGAGCTGAAGATGATGTGCATCGGCCTTGGCGGCTAGGTTGGCGGGGCCGCGTGAAGGAAACGAGGCCGGATCGCGGTCCGGGCCGCCGCCCGCCCCGGCCGTATCCGGGAACCTGGAGATGTCGCGCCGCATGGAAGCGGGTCGCGGCGACTGTCTGGCGGTGGGGGCGGTTTGAGGTCTACGGGCCTTGAGGCCACAGTTGTCCAGGAGGGCCACGGGTTCGATCCTGGCCTGACCCGACCGACGGATTTCCATTCGCGACGAGTCTGCGCCGTCGAATTGGCTTTGCTCGACGGCTGGCGCTCGCCTCTCGCCCGCGCTAGCAGACCGCCCCATGATCCGCCTCGACAACATCTCCAAGCAGAACGGCCACCAGCTCCTGTTCATCGAAGCCTCGATGGGCGTCCAGAAGGGCGAAAAGGTCGGGCTTGTCGGCCCGAACGGCGCCGGCAAGACGACGCTCTTCCGGATGATCACCGGCCAGGAGCAGCCCGACGACGGCCTGGTGGTGATCGATCCCGGCATGACCAT
>CANJYY010000181.1 GCA_947479185.1 Caulobacteraceae bacterium | reverse complement strand
TCGAGAAGAACTTCCTGCTGCAGATGATCGACATGCAGTGGCGGGAGCATCTGGTCCACCTGGACCACCTGCGCAACGTCATCGGCCTGCGCGGCTACGGCCAGCGCGACCCGCTGAACGAGTACAAGACCGAGGCCTTCAGCCTGTTCGAAAAGCTGCTGATCGACCTGCGCACCAACGTCACCCGCTGGCTGATGACCGTCGAGTTCCAGTTCGCCGATCCCGAGCCTGACCTGCAGCCGCTGAACTTCCAGGAGGTCCATATGGACCCCCTGACTGGCGAGAACGAGCGGGGCCTGGCCTTTGGCGGCGGCGCGGACCTGTCGGGCGACCAGCGCGCGGCCCTGCCGATGTCGGCCCTGCCGGCCGGCTGGGAACGCACCAGCCGCAACTCCGACTGCCCCTGCGGCTCGGGCCGCAAGTTCAAGCACTGCCACGGCAAGCTGATCTAG
This sequence comes from Caulobacteraceae bacterium, assembly GCA_947479185.1. Lineage (GTDB taxonomy): Bacteria > Pseudomonadota > Alphaproteobacteria > Caulobacterales > Caulobacteraceae > Caulobacter. Next base: position 5,485 of record CANJYY010000181.1, on the reverse strand, counting down.
GGCGGGGCTCGATCAGACCGGAACCCTGTCCGGCCTGGAGCAGGCGGTTCGCGCATTCGTCGGGTTGGACAGGACGGAGGCGTCGGCCGGTCCGTCGTAAACGCTCTCGCGGTTCCCGGCCGGCGTGTTTCCTGCGGCCATGATGAAGCAGGCCAGACCTGGTCTGGAAATCGCGACGCCATTGAGACCGGGCGCGCTCTAGTCAGCGCCGCAAGCCAGCGAGATGTCGTCCTCGCCAGGCGCCAGGGCGTCTTCGATGGCCTGAAACAGAGACGACGGCGTCAGGGGCTTGGTCAGATGGCCATCGGCGCCCGCCAGCCGCCCGGCCCTGACATGTTCGGGCATGGCGTTGGCCGTCAGCATGATGATGGGCACGCGCGGGACGCCGGTCCGCGACTCGGCGGCGCGAATTTCGGACACCGCCGTGAGGCCGTCCATCACCGGCATCTGCATGTCCATCAGGATCAGGTCGAAACCGCCGCGGGCGTGGGCGCCAAGCGCCTCCAGGCCGTTTTCCACCGAGGTCACGGCGATGCCCGCTCCGCCCAGGATGATCTCAACAACCTTGAGGTTTGTCGGATGATCATCGGCCGCCAGAATCCTGAGGGCGTCCTTGGGCGCGCGGGCGGCCTCATCCTCCAGCGGCGCCGTCAGGCCGTCCGCGGCCGGCAGGTCCAGGTCTAGCCAGAAGCGCGCCCCGACGCCCGGATTGCTGTCGCAGTCCAGTGTTCCACCCATCGCCTCGGCGAGGTTCTGCGAAATCGCCAGGCCCAGGCCGCTGCCGCCGAACTGGCGGGTTATCGAGCCGTCGGCCTGCTGGAAGCGCTCGAAGAGCCGCGCCTTCAGACTGGGATCGAAGCCCACGCCGGTGTCGGTCACCGTAAAGCGCAACTGGCCCGAGTCCTGGACTGCCAGCGTCAGGGAAACGTCTCCCGCGGTCGTGAATTTTACCGCATTGGACAGCATGTTTGTGATGATCTGACGGATCCGGATGGCGTCGCCGACGTAGCTGCGGTCCGCGGCGGCTTCGACCGTGACCGAGAGGCGAATCCCTTTTTCATCGGCCTTTGGCCGGCAAAAGGCGCCGGCGTTGCGCACCAGGTCACCGGCCTGGAACGGCGCCAGTTCCAGCTCCAATTGCCCGGCCTCGACCTTGGCCAGGTCGAGGATGTCGCTCAGCAGCCGCTCCAGCATTTCGCCCGAGCTGCAGATGAGCCGCGCGGCTTCCATTTCCTGCTCCCCCAAGTCGGCCTTGTTGAGCACATGGGCCATGGCCAGGACGCCGTTCAGGGGCGTGCGGATCTCATGACTCATGTTGGCGAGGAACTCGCTCTTGGCGACGCTGGCCGCTTCGGCCTCGCGCTGTTTGGCGACCAGCGCGAGGGTGGTCTCCTGAAGCCGCCGGTGAGCCTGCCAGGCGTTGATGGCGGAACTCAGCGCATAGGCCAGCAGCAGGAACAGCGAGCCAGACAGGCCGAGCTTCTCGGTCAGGGTCCGGCCGGTGAACGGCAGCCAAACCAGCATCAGAGTCGGCGGCAGGCCGGCGGCCAGCATCTGAACCATCGACCGATGGCAGCCGCGAACCATGTAGAGCAGCACTCCCGCGATGAGCGCGATGGCCACCGCCCGGGGATAGTCTCCCGGTGTGGACCACCAGAACATGCCGACGAGCACCCAGGCCGAAGACGAAATCAGGGTCGCGACCAGCCGCAGGCTGCGAAACACGACGGGTGAACGCGCCTGTCGGCGGGGGTCGGTGGCGATCCAGAGGAGGCTGTCGCCGACGGCGAATATCGTCGCCCAGACCAGCATGGCCGGCAACGGGATGGCGGTGATCCCGGTCAGAAACACCAACACGGAAATCGCCACCCGGGCCCCGGCCTGACGACGGGTCCCGACCGCGGTGTGGTCAAATTCCTTATCAAAGCCGAGCAGCGTCCGGTCCATATCGATCCTCAGGTCTTCCCGAACATCAACACCGCCGCGGTGAAATTGCCGTTAAGCTGGGCGCGGGACGGTATACCCGAAATGGTTGCATCGGTATTGGTCTGGGAAACCCGGTTCAATCCAGGCGCGGCGCGCGCCAGCGCTTGATCGGTGATTGAAAATTCCAGAGATATTCTCGGGATTTCTCTAGATTCAGTCGAGATCGACCTGCACGGTGTAGGTCAGCACCTTGCGTTCGCCTGGCGCCAGCGTGACCGTCCAGACCTCATAGCCGCGGTCGCTGTGGTGGCGCAGGCTCTCGCGGACCACCTTGAAGCCCGGGCCATAGGTCCGCGCCTCGCGGATCTCCACAATGACGGGCACGGCCTTGTCGTTGGCGATGGCCGTCTCGACCTCGACGCGGCGCTTCCTGCCGACGCGCCAGTCGCGCAGGTTGGTCGCCCTGACGCTGATGTCCATCGCCCCGCCCAGTTCGATCTCGACCGGCAGGCCGACGGCGATGTCCTTCATCCGCTTCTCGCCCGCCAGGATCAGCCCGCCGCGCGGACCCGGCTCCATCACCGACACGGCCCCGCCCGGCAACGGCTTGCCGAGGCCGCGCGCCAGGGTGTTGGTCAGGCGCAGCACCGCCTGCGGCGCATAGGTTCCGCCGTCCTGATGGCCGTCCTGCACGTCGAACACATAGATCCGCTCGAACGGCACGGCCGACTGTTCGAGCATTATCACCTGCTTGGTCTGGTGCGCGGCGACGGTGGTCGGGTCGGGCAGGGTGTAGAGCTTGTAGTCGCCCAGCTCCGTCTGAACGGCGATGCGATTGGCCGTGACGACCATCGCTTCGGCGCTCGCGCTCATCATCGGCGCGGGCGGTGGCGGTGGCGGCGCCATCATGTCGGCCACGACCCCGCCTCGCAGCGCCTCACGGCTCCAGTAGCCGGGCAGAGGCCAGCAGCGGGCCGCCAGGTTGACCCGCTCGATGTACGTCGGCGCGGTATCGTCCTCGCGCTGCAGCGTGCCGGCGACGACCTCGGTCGGGGCGTTGGCGAAGCTGGTGGCGCTGCTGTTGGCCAGGGTGATCCAGCCGGTCAGGTCCAGCGTCCTGCCGTCAGGCCGGATGCGGGCGACGTAGTCGGCCGACCAGTTCAGCCCGACGGCCAGATAGGTCAGCCGCACCTTGTAGCGGCCCGCGGTCGGCGACCGGACCAGCACCGACAGGGTCGGGCGGTCGCTGAGGCCGGCGGGAATCGCGTCGAACACCAGCCGCTCGGGCAGGCCGCTGCAGCGCAGGGCTTCCAGCCGGCCGCCGAAGTCGAGCATCACGCCGTCGGGGCCGGAGCGGACGATGGCGGTTTCCTCGGTCGTCAGGCCCGTGCCCGGGTTGGTGCGCACCAGCCGCACGGTCTTGCCGATCGACCTGGCGATCAGCGACCCGGGGCTGAGCAGGTCGTAGTCCTGGTTCCGCTCCAGCATCACCCCGGGCAGGCCCTCGATGGCCGCCGTCTGGGGCACCATGCCTTCGGCCACGCCGCGGAAGCTGACCCGGCTGGTCCCGGCGGGGATGTCGACCACGCGGGTCTCGGTGATCAGCGCCAGACCATCCAGATCGTCGCCGCGGGTGTCGAAGTCGGCCGTGTTGACCGGCCCGTCGCGATAGATGGTCACCGCCACCGCGTCCGGGCGTTCGGACACGGTCTGGGCGTGGCCGGAACCGGCAAGTCCCAGCGCCAGCGCAAGCGCCGCAGCCCATGTCCGGACGGGGAGGGACACAGCCCTACCAGCCGGTCTCGACGGTGAAGGTCAGGGTGGTCTCGCCGCCCGCCGGCACGACCACGTCCCAGGCCAGGGTCGAGGCGTTGAGCCGCTTGCTGGGCGCGCTCTCGGTGACGACCTTGCCGTCGCGCCACAGGCCCGGCTGTACGACCTGCACGGTGGCCGGTTCGGAGCGGGCGTTGCGCACGACGTAGCTCATGGAATAGCGCGACCGCCAGGTGGAGACCTTCTCCATCTTCACCAGCGTCGGCTGGACCGTGACGTCGAACGCCTCGCCGGTCTTGACCGACAGCTCCGAGCCGCGCGGCGTATGGTCGATGTGGTTCTCGCCGATGAACTTGGGATCGCCATTGGCGCCGCGCACGTAGACGCGGATGATCCCGGCCGGCAGCTGGGCGCCCAGCCCGCCGCCGCTGGAGTTGGCGAACTGCAGCACCACGTCGGCGCTCTCCGGTTCGTCCAGGCTCTGGAAGCCACCGGCGCGGTACTGGTACTTCTTGACCGCCGACACGCCCGCGACATCGAGGAAGCCGACCTGCTTGGTCTGGTTCTGGGCGACGGTGGTCCGTTCGGCCAGCGGGTAGAGGTAGTAGTCGGCCACCCCGCCCTGGGCGCCGGCCTCGACGCCGGCCTGGCGCTGGCCGCGGGACTGGCGGGCCCACTGCTGCTGCTGCCAGTATTCCTGCTCGCTGCGCACCAGATTGATGTTGCCCGCGACCAGCTGCACGTCGGCGTTCTCGAACGCCGCGCCGGAGGTGTTGGTCAGGGTGATCCAGCCCTGCAGGTCCAGCTTGCCGGCCTTCTCGTCGAACAGGGCGACATAGTCGGCCTTCCAGCTGAGGCCGGTGGTCAGGTAGCTGAGGCGCGTCACGCGCGGGCCTGCGCTGGCGGCGTCGACGGTCACCGACAGGGTCGGCCGGGCGCGCAGGTTCGGCGGCACGCGGTCAAAGATCACCCGGGTGGGAATGCCGTCGTCGCGCAACACCTCGATGCGGTCGCCGATCTGCAGCACCACGCCGTTGTTGACCGCCAGCACCGTCGCCAGCTCGGTCGTCTGGGCCCCCGTCGCCGGGTTGGTGCGCACGATGTGGATCTGCTGGCCGACGGCCTTTTCCATCAGGGTGTCGGGCGAGAGCAGGTCGTAGTCGAAGTTCTGCTCGACGATGCCGATGCCCGCACCGGACAGGGCGACGGTCTCGGGGCGGATCTGCGGCGAGACGTCCTTGAACTCGATGGTCTGGCGGCCGGCCGTCAGGGTCTCGGTCCGCGTGTCCTCCACCAGGGCCAGGTTGGAGTTGTAGACGGTGACCGAGAGCTTGCGCTCCTGCGCCGCCGCCGTCCCCGCGATCGCCAGCGCCGCCGCGCCCGCCAACAGCCAGTACCGCATGACGTTCCTCCCGGTGGTGTCCGGGCGGAGCGTGTCATGGGCGAACGGGGGTTGTCGAGGTGGATCAGGGACAGACACCGACGGTGTCTGCCCCGAAAATCGCTAAGCCCCGACCCAGTTGCCGTGGAAGCCGAGCGGCACGCGGCGGGGGACGTTGGCCCGCGCGATCGGGCCCTTGTCCATCGCCTGGGCGTCGAACACCACGAAGTCGCTGCGGCCCTCGGCGGCGAGGTACTGCACCGCCAGGATCCAGCCGTCGCCTTCCGGCGCATCGGCCGAGCGGGGCACGAACACCGGCTCGGAGACCGCGTCGCCGGCGCCGCTGACCCAGTCGGTCCGCCTGCGGGTGGTCAGGTCGATGTGGCTGAGGCCATTGGTGCGAAT
>CANJYY010000180.1 GCA_947479185.1 Caulobacteraceae bacterium | reverse complement strand
CTCGGGGATGAACCAGGCCACGACCAGGCCGGCGAGGATCACCAGCAGGCTGGCCCCGAAGACGCTGGTGATGGCGTGCGAGATGGTCTCGCGCAGGGCCGGATCGACGCTGGCCGACTGGCCGGCGGCCTGGGCTTTAAGCGCCATGCCTTCCAGCGCGCCGATGTCGAGGCCGGGGGCGCTGGCCCCCAGGGCCCGGGTCAGGTTGTGGGTCAGCAGGGTTCCGAAGGCGGCGACGCCGAGGGTCGAGCCGATCTGGCGGAAGAACTGGTTGGCGCTGGTGACCACGCCGATCCGGCCGGCGGGCACGGCGTTCTGCACCGCCAGGCTGAACAGGCTCTGGCCCGGGCCGAGGCCGAGGCCCACCAGCGTCAGTCGCAGGCTGAGGTCCCACAGCGGCGTCGTCGGGCCGACCCGGCTGAGCAGGAAGACGCCGACCAGCAGACAGGCGGCGCCGGCCAGCATGAAGGGCTTGTAGCGGCCGGTCTTGCTGACCAAGCGCCCGGCCAGGGTGCTGGAGACGATCAACCCGCCCATCAGCGGCAGGATCAGCAGGCCGCTGTCGGTGGCGTTCAGGCCGTGGCCCAGCTGCATGTACAGCGGCAGGAAGGTGACCACCCCGAGGAAGGCCATCGACAACAGGAAGCTGGCCAGATTGGCCAGGGTGAAGATGCGGTTGGCGAACAGGTCCAGCGGCAGGATCGGCGACTCCGCCCTGCGCTCGACCAGCAGGAACAGCCCCAGCGCCACGACCGATCCGGCCAGCAGGCCGATGATCATCGGCGAGCCCCAGGCGAAGCTGTGTCCGCCCAGGCTGAGGGCCAGCAGCAGCGGCGTGAAGGCGCTGATCATCAGGCCGGCGCCGGCCCAGTCGATCCGGCCCGAGGCCCGGTGGCTGAGGCGCGGCATCTTCACGATGATCATGAACAGCGACAGCAGGCTCAGCGGCAGGTTGACGTAGAACACCCAGCGCCAGCCGGCCACGACGTGGCTGCCGACCTGGAAGGTCCCGTGGTCGGTGAAATAGCCGCCGATGACCGGCCCCAGCACGCTGGCCAGGCCGAACACGGCCCCGAACAGGCCGGAGAACCGGCCCCGTTCGCGCGGCGGATACAGGTCGGCGATGATGGCGAAGGCGGTGGTGAACAGGGCCCCGCCGCCGATGCCCTGCAGGGCCCGGAAGACGATCAGCTGGGTCATGCCGCCGCCCAGCAGCGGCATATCGCCGAACTCGCCCGACAGCCCCGACAGCCAGGACCCGAGCAGGAAGATGCTGATCCCGGCCAGCAGCACCGGCTTGCGGCCGTACAGGTCGCCCAGCTTGCCCCAGATCGGCACCATCACCGTCGAGGTCAGCAGATAGGCGGTGGTCACCCAGGCATAGAGCGACAGGCCGTTCAGCTCGGCGATGATCCGCGGCATGGCCGTCGACACGATGGTCTGGTCGAGGGCGGACAGCAGGAAGACGATCATCAGCCCGGTCAGGGTGATGCGGCGCTCGTCCGCGGTGAAGGTCTGGGCCTGATGGGTCAAGGGCGGGTGCAATCGCTGAAGCGCCCGGACGGCGGGCGTCCGGGGCTTCTACAGAAGGGGCTTGTCGCGATCGAGTCGCCGGGGCGTCGCGCCCCGACCAGCATCAGTGCGGCGGCTCGCCCGCAGCGGCTTTCTTCTCGCGGCTCTTGCGGGCGATCATGTTGAGCCCCTCGACCAGACCGGAGAAGGCCATGGCGGCGTAGATGTAGCCCTTGGGCACATGGATGCCGAAGCCGTCACCGATCAGAACCGCGCCGATCATCAGCAGGAAGCCGAGGGCCAGCATGACGATGGTCGGGTTCTTGTTGATGAAGTCGGCCAGCGGCCCGGCGGCGAAGAACATCGCCGCCACCGCGATGGTCACGGCGATGACCATGATCGGCACGTGTTGGGTCATGCCCACGGCGGTCAGGATCGAGTCGATCGAGAACACCAGGTCGAGCATCAGGATCTGGACGATCGCCGCGCTGAAGTTGGTGATCGCCACGTTCTTCGCGTCCATAACGTCGCCGGTCGGGGCCGGGTCGACGGTGTGGTGGATTTCCTTGGTCGCCTTCCACAGCAGGAACAGGCCGCCGGCGATCAGGATCAGGTCACGCCAGGAGAAGGCCGTCTCGAAGGAGGCGTGGCCATCCTCGTTCAGCGGCCCCGTGATGCCGAGGTCGAAGACGGGCTGGGTCAGGGCCACCAGCCAGGCGATGCCGAACAGCAGGGCGATGCGCATCAGCAGGGCCAGGGACAGGCCGATCCGGCGTGCGCGGGCGCGCTGCGCCTCGGGCAGCTTGTTCGACAGGATCGAGATGAACACGAGATTGTCGATCCCGAGCACGACCTCCATCACCACGAGTGTGACCAACGCCGCCCAGGCGGCGGGGTCTGTGGCGAGCTGCAGCAGGCTGTCCATGAAGAGTCGGGCCTTTCACGACTGGTGAACCGGATCAGGTCTACATAGCCCGTCACGCGCCCGATTGAACCAGTCTTGATCGATTCTCCTGGTGCGCGAGTTGCTTTCGCTTCCTACGCGCCTCGATCCGGCGCCGAAACGGGACAGGACACGGCCATGCAGGACGCCGCCAACATCCGGCCTCTGACCTCGCTGCGCTTCTTCGCGGCGCTGTGGGTCGTGCTGTTTCACTACTGGCCGAAGCTGGACGTCGATTTCACGCCCGCGCTGGTCAGCAAGGGCTACCTCGGCGTTGAGCTGTTCTTCGTGCTCAGCGGGTTCATCCTCTGCCACGTCTATCTGACGGCGTTCGGGGAAGGGCGATTCCGCTACGGGGCCTTCCTGTGGAACCGGCTGGCGCGGGTCTATCCGCTGCATCTGGCGACGCTGCTGGGGATGATGGCGCTCGGCGTGGTCGCCGGCCTTGCCGGCCTGTCGGTCGACGCCGGCATCCTGCGCTGGGACGCCCTGCCGGCGAACCTGCTGATGGTCCAGGCCTGGGGCCTCGCGCCGGCCGCCGCCTTCAACCATCCGTCCTGGTCGATCTCGGCCGAGTGGTTCGCCTACCTGACGTTTCCGGCCTTTGCCGTCCTGGCCTGGACGATGCGCAACCGGCCCTGGCTGTACGCCGCCGGCACCCTCGCCGGCATCGCCATCCTCTATCCTGCCTTCCAGGCCCTGACCGGGCAGTCGCTGAACCAGGCGACCATCGCCTGGGGCGCCCTGCGAATCGTTCCCTGCTTCGCGCTCGGCTGCGCAATGCATGGCCTGTGGCGGTCCGGGGCGGTGCGCAGCCTCCGCATGGCCGCCATCGGCGCCCTTTTTTCGGGCGCCGCCCTGCTCACGGCGGCCGGTCTGGGCGCGCCGGACATGGTTACGGTGGCCACGTTCGGTAGCCTCATCCTGAGCCTGGCGGGCCTCGCCCGGCACGGTTCGACTTTCGGAACCCAGTCGGTCTTCGTGTATCTCGGCGAGATCAGCTATTCGACCTACATGATCTGCGTGCCGTGGAAGATCATCTTCGTGAATGCTGCCGCACGAGGTCTGAATTTGACCGATGAAAAACTGCCATTGCTGGTGTGGCTTGTGTTCATCGGGGCCCTGGTTCCACTGTCGGCGGCCTCCTATCATCTGATCGAGAAACCGGCGCGGGAGCGCATGAAACTCATGGCCGACTCATGGCGCGCGCGTCGTGCTGTCGCGGCCGGCGCCTGAAAAGACTCTTTTCATTCGCGCGTGAGATGGTTATCCCCTCACTTCCAGTGACGGGGGAGACCTCCTGAATGCGCCAACGAACCAAAACCTATCTTGGTTCTCTGGCCGCTGCGGTGGTGATCAGCCTTTCGCCTTCGGCGAACGCCCTGGCTGACATCTATTGGCAGTGTGTGCCGTTCGCCCGACTCCTGTCGGGAATCCAGATCTATGGCGACGCCAGGACCTGGTGGGGTCAGGCCGTGGGCGCATACGACACGGGTCGTCTGCCGCGGATGGGATCCGTTCTCTGTTTCAAGCCGACCTCTCGCATGCAGCTGGGTCACGTCGCCGTGGTCAGCCGGCTGGTCACCGACCGCGTCATCCAGATCACGCACGCCAACTGGTCGCAGATCGGCGGCGCCCGGGGGCAGATCGAGCGCGACGTCACCGTCATCGACGTGTCGCCGGTCGGCGACTGGAGCATGGTCAAGGTCTGGTACGATCCGATCCGCGACCTCGGCACCTCGGTCTATCCGACCTACGGCTTCATCTACCAGAACCGCCAGGCTCTGCAGCTGGCCCAGACCGATCCGCGCTACTGGAGCGCCCAGGGCGTGACTATGGCCCGCGCCGCAGCCACCCAGACGGCCTCGACCGTCGGCCCGCTGCCGTCCCCGCTGGGCGTGATCAACCAGGCCGCCGACGCCACCGACCGCATCGCCGCCCTGATCGCGGCCGCGACCGGCCAGGGCTCGTCCCAGGACGACGCGGGCGACTGACCGGCCTCGCCGGTTGACGCTGCCCGCCCGCCGCGCCATTCGAAGGCCGGTCCGGAGACTTTAACGTCCATGCTCAGGGTGCTTCGCAGCAGTGGAGGCGGGCTCATGCCCGTCGAGACCGGCCCCGACTGGGTGCTGCCTGACGACGTCGCCTGGATCGACCTGACCAGCCCCGACCGGGAAGAGGAGCTGATCGCCGAGAAGGCGCTGGGCGTCCTGCTGCCGACCCGCGAGGAAATGGCCGAGATCGAGGTCTCCTCGCGGCTGTACCAGGAGGACGGGGCCAGTTTCATGACCGCCTTCGTGCTGGTCGGCGCCGACGGCGACGATCCGGCGCTGGAGCCTGTCACCTTCGTGCTGGCGCGAGGCCGGCTGATCACCATCCGCTATGTCGAGCCCCGGGCCTTCGTCGCCTACGCCGCCCAGGCCGACCGCGACGCCGACTTCTGCCGCGGCGGGGGCGAGGCCTTCCTCGGCCTGCTCGACGCCCTGATCGACCGGATCGCCGACATTCTCGAAAAGACCTCCGCCGACGTGGAGGTGATTTCCGCCGAGATCTTCCGGCCGTCGCACAAGGCTCCGTTCAAGGCGATCCTGCGCCGCCTGGGCCGCAGCCAGTCGATCGCCGCCAAGGCCCGCAGCAGTCTGGTCAGCCTGGCCCGGCTGCTGTCCTTCGCCGCTCTGTCCGAGGAAATCGCCGACGGCAAGGAGCACCGCGACCGGCTGCGCTCGCTGCAGCGCGACGCCCAGTCCCTGACCGATCACTCGGCCTACCTGACGGAAAACGTCACCTTCCTGCTCGATTCGGCGGTCGGCCTGATCAACACCGACCAGAACGAGATCATGAAGGTCTTCTCGGTCTGGGCGGTGGTGCTGATGCCGCCGACGCTGATCGGCTCGATCTACGGCATGAACTTCCAGCACATGCCCGAGCTGTCCCAGCCCTGGGGCTACCCGGTGGCGCTGCTGCTGATGGCCGGGGCGATGCTCCTGCCGTTGTGGTGGTTCCGCAAGCGCGGCTGGCTCTGATCGTCGCGGGGGCGCCGGAAACAACCGTTCATTAAGCGCGTCTGGTTCAAGGTCCCTGATCCTTGGAATCAGGTCCCCAATGTCCGCCGCCCCCAGTCTCATCCACGCGCTCGACTTCGGCGCCGTCAAGGCGATGGTCGAGGCGCACGGACGGTATCTGAGCGGCCGCAGCGGCGGCCGGCGGGCCAACTTCACCTACGCCGACCTGTCGAACATGGCCCTTGGCGGCGTGGATCTGGGCGACGCGGACTTCACCGGCGCGCGGCTGTCCGGCGTCAGCCTAAACGGGGCCAACCTCAAGCGTGCGATCCTGTTTGGCTGCGATCTGCGGGAGGCGGACCTGCGGGGCGCCGACCTGAGCCAGGCCGACCTGCGGGGCGCCTGCCTGCGCGGCGCGAACCTCGCCGGCGCGAACCTCGCCGGCTGCGACCTGCGCGAGGGTCAGATCGCCCTGCAGGGCCATGG
>CANJYY010000179.1 GCA_947479185.1 Caulobacteraceae bacterium | reverse complement strand
CGACAGCCCCGCGGTCGGCGAAAATCTGCAGGATCACGTCTTCACCGGCTTCTCCTACAAGACCCGGGTTCCGACGCTCAACGACCGCTACAACACCCGCCTTGGACAGCTTCTGGCCGGCATGCAGTGGGTGCTGACGAAGACCGGCCCGCTGGGTCTCGGCATCAATCAGGGCGGCGCGTTCGTGCGAACCCGGCCCGAAGAGACCCGACCGGACACCCAGCTCTACTTCTATCCGCTCAGCTTCGGGGCCTCGCCGGACGGGACACCGCCCAAGTCGCTGCATCCGCATCCGTTCAGCGGCATGACGATCAACGCCAGCCCCTGTCGGCCGGAGAGCCGTGGCCAGATCAGGATCCGGTCGGCCGACCCCGAGACGCCGCCGATCATCCACCGCAACTATCTGAGCACGCCGGGTGACGTGCGGGTGATGATCGACAGCCTGCGGATCGCCGACACCATCGCCCGCACCGGCCCGCTGGCCGAGGTCATCGAGGCGCCTGTCTACACGCTGGGCGACCCGCCGACGGACGCGCAGCTCGAACACTGGGCGCGCCAGACCGGCCGCACGACCTATCACCCGACCAGCACCTGCATGATGGGTGTCGACCCGAAGACCTCGGTGGTGGACCCCAAACTCAGGGTCCATGGCCTTCAGGGCCTGCGCGTCATCGACGCCTCGATCATGCCCCTGATCGTCTCCGGCAACACCGCCGCCGCCGCCACCATGATCGGCGAAAAGGGCGCGGACCTCGTCCTCGCCGACTGCGCCTGACCTCTCAAGGAAACAACATGTCCGCCAATCCCAAGATCACCGACATCGAAACCCTGGCCTGCGACGCGGGCTGGCGGAACTACACCTTCGTCAAGATCAGCACCGACGAAGGCATCGTCGGCTGGTCCGAATACGACGAGGGCTTCGGCAATCCCGGCATCGCCTCGATCATCCAGCAGGTGAAGCCGCGCCTGATCGGCCAAGGCGTGATGGATCACGAGCGCATCTTCGCCCTGCTGCAGAGCGCCATGCGCCCCGCGCTCGGCGGCCTGATCGGTCAGGCGATGGGGGCGATCGAGAACGCCCTGCTCGACGCCAAGGGCAAGACGCTCGGCGTCTCCTGCGCCCAGCTGCTGGGCGGCAAGATTCGCGATCGCGTGCCGCTCTACTGGTCGCACTGCACGACCTGGCGCATCAGCCGCAAGCCGTACTACCAGCCGGAAATCGAGACCATCGACGATGTCGTGTCGCTCGGCCGCGAGGTCCGCGAGCGCGGGTTCAAGGCGCTCAAGACCAACGTCTACACCTACGTCGACCGCAAGCCGCGCGGATGGGCGACCGGCTTCGGCGTGCCCTTCGAGCCGGGCCTCAACGTCGATCGCCGGCTGCTGCACGGCTTCCGCGAGCACCTCGAAGCGCTGCGCGACGGGGCCGGGCCGGACGTCGACATCCTGATCGACCTGAACTTCAACACCCGCACCGAAGGTTACCTGAGCCTGGTGCGGTCGCTGGCCGAGATGGACCTGTTCTGGATCGAGCTGGACACGCTCAATCCCAAGGCGCTTGCCTACATCCGCCAGCAGAGCAAGCACCCGATCGCCTCGTGCGAGACCCTGGTCGGGCCGGCGGCGTTCAACCCGTTCTTCGCCGAACAGGCCATGGATGTAGCCATCATCGACCTGCTGTGGAACGGCGCCTGGCAGTCGATGAAGATCGCCGCCATGGCCGACGCCCATGACGTCAACGTCGCACCGCACAACTTCTATGGCCACCTGGCGACGATGATGAACGCCCAGTTCGCGGCGGCGACGCCCAACCTCCGGATCATGGAGACGGACATCGACCGCCTGGCCTGGGACGACGAGCTGTTCACCCACGCACCCGACATCCAGGACGGCCACATCGTGATCTCCGACCGTCCGGGCTGGGGCACCGAGCCCAACGAGGAAGCGCTGCGGAAATACCCGCCGAACACGCACCTGAACCCGGCCGGCCTGATCACCTACGGCCGCAAGGCGCCCTGACCCCTTTTCCCCAGCCAGACCGCCGCCTCCCCGTCCGGGAGGCGGCGGCGTCAGGATCGACCATGCCCGACATGTCCGCCGCTATCGCCTCTCCGCCGCCTTTGAAACGATCGACCCGGTTCTTCTACGGCCTGGGCGGCGTCGCGCTGGGTCTGAAGGACAACGGCTTCTCCTACCTGCTGCTGATCTTCTACAACCAGGTGGTCGGGCTGCCGGCGGCGACGGTCGGACTGGCCGTGATGATCGCGCTGGTGATCGACGCGATGTTCGATCCGATCATCGGCCAGATGTCGGACAACTTCCGCTCCCGCTGGGGCCGGCGCCATCCCTTCATGTACGCCTCGGCCCTGCCGATCGCGCTCAGCTACCTGCTGATCTGGAACCCGCCGACAGGCTGGTCGCACGAGGCGCTGTTCGCCTACCTGATCGTGGTGGCCGTGCTGATCCGCACCTTCCTGGCGCTGTTCGAGATTCCCAGCGCCGCCCTCGCCCCGGAGCTGACGACCGACTACCACGGCCGGACCAACCTGCTGTCGTTCCGCGCCCTGTTCATCTGGTACGGCGCTCTGATCATGACGCTGCTGACCTTCCGGGTTTTCCTGAAGGCCGACGACGCCCATCCCGTCGCGCAGCTCAATCCGGCGGGCTATTCAATGTATGGGCTCGTCTCTGCGATCGTGATGTTCGTGGTGATCCTGGCCTCGGCGATCGGCACCCACAGCCAGATCCCGTTCCTGCGAAATCCCGCGGTCCGCAAGGTCAGTCCCTGGCAGACGCTGAAGGAGATGGTCGGCTCGATCACCGACCTGACCTTCCTGCCTCTCCTGCTCGCGGGCATCTTCAACGCCATGGGCTATGGCCTGTCGGTCGCCCTGAACCTCTACTTCAACACCTTTTTCTGGGGCCTGACGGCGACGCAGATCTCGTTCTTCGTCTTCGCGCAGTTCATCTCGTCGGCCGTCGCCGTGATGCTGGCGACCCCGATGTCCCGCTGGCTTGGCAAGCGCAACGCCGCCATCCTGGCCAAGACCCTGGCCTTCTCGATCGGCGTCGCGCCCATCGCCCTGAGGCTGATGGGACTGTTCCCGGCCAACGGCCACCCGGCCTTGCTGCCGATCCTGTTTGTCCAGGCCATGACATCGGTGACGTTCGCCAGCATCGCGGCGGTGCTGCATTCGTCGATGATCGCCGACGTCGTCGAAGAGACCGAGCTGCGCACCGGTCGCCGGTCCGAAGGCCTGTTCTTCGCGGCCAGTATTTTCGTGGCCAAGGCGGTCTCCGGCGTCGGCATCTTCGCCTCCAGCATGGTGCTGCTGGCCATCGGCTTCCCCGACCATGCCCAGCCCGGCGACGTCAGCGACCAGGTCATCCGCAACCTCGGCCTCGTGTACATCCCGGCGCTGGCCCTGACCTATCTGACCGCCATCGCCGCCATGAGCTTCTTCCGCATCACACGCGAGCGCCACGAAGCCAACCTCGCCCGCCTGGCCGAAGCCCTCGTCGACGGATCGGCTCCCGTGACGCCGCGCATCTGATGCACGAACCACTCATGGGAAGCCCCCAAGTCCGCGCCCTGAGCGAACAGCTCAATGTGATCGCCTGTGTCCTGCGCGAGGCCCGTCAGGAAGCCGGCCTGTCGCAGCGATCGTTGGCGCGGCGGCTCGGCAAGGCCAACTCTCATGTCTCCAAGATCGAGAGCGGCCTGAGGCGGGTGGATGCGCTGGAACTCTATCGGATCGCCGACGCGTTCGGCTTGCCGCCGTCGACCCTGTTCGAGCGCGTCGCGAGCCGGCTTTCCGAGCCGGAGCCAGGGCCGATTTCATCTGATTGACCCGGCCGATGCCGGCGTTCAGGTGGAGACCAGTGCTCCACCGACTGCCCCCACCGCCATCCACGTCGCGAGTTCCGCTCCGACCGGACTCTTCCCAGCCCCTCCCGATTTCGCGGGAGTATTCCCGCCGTCGATCAATAGTCGGGCGCTTTGGCGGCCGGTCGGTCCATGGAGACGGCCTCGACCGCGGGCGGAGTTTCGAGCGCCTGCGCGACCGCCGCGATCAGCGCCTCGGCGCCCAGGGGCTTGGTCAGGAAATCGTCGGCCCCGGCGTCCATCGACTGGGCGCGATGCTCGGGCATGGCGTTGGCGGTCAGCATGTAGATCGGCGTTCGGGGCAGGCCGCGGCGCTGCTGATCCGCGCGGATCAGGCCGATCGCCTCCACCCCGCCCATCACCGGCATCTGCATGTCCATCAGGATCAGGTCATGGGGTTCGGCCGCCGCGGCCTCGACGGCCAGGGCGCCGTTCTCGACGCTGGTCAGGTCGACATCCAGCGGCTCGAGGATCAGCTCGACCACCCGGCGGTTCGTCGGGTGGTCCTCCGCCAGCAGGATGCGGGGCCGGCGCAGCATCGGATCGGGCTGCACGGCGTCTGCCGTGACGCCCTGCCGATTCAGCTCGGCGTGCTCCAGCGGGGTCTCGAAGGTGAACACGGCGCCCTGCCCGGGCGTTGAGCGGGCCCATATCCTGCCGCCCATCAGCTCCACCAGCGCCTTGCAGATCGACAGCCCCAGTCCCGATCCGCCGAAGCGCCGGGTGATCGAGCCGTCCGCCTGCTCGAACCGGTCGAACAGCCGGGCGCCCGTGGCGCTATCAAAGCCGATGCCGGTGTCGCTGACGCTGAACCGAATGCCGGCTCGGCCTGACGCCAGCTCACAGGTCGCCACCTTCAGGGTGACGCCGCCCCGTTCGGTGAACTTGATGGCGTTGCTCAGCAGATTGGCCAGCACCTGACGGATGCGCTTCTCGTCGCCCCGGAAGCCGCCGCGCGCGGCGTCCTCCATCACCAGATCGAGCGCCAGGCCCTTGCCCCGGGCGCTGACGCTGAAGAGCGCCGCCACACCCTCCGCCATCGCTTCAAGATCAAAGGTCTCGGCGCTGATCTCGAGACGCCCGGCCTCGACCCGGGCGAGGTCGAGGATGTCGGTCAGCAGGTCCTGCAGGGCCTGGCCTGACGACTCGATGAGTTCGACCATTTCCCGCTGCCGCGGATCGATCTGCATCCGCGACAGGGCGCTGGCGACCCCGATGATGCCATTGAGCGGCGTTCTCAGCTCATGGCTCATGTTGGCGAGGAACGTGGACTTGGCGCGGCTGGCCTTCTGGGCCTGGTCCCGGGCCTCGATCAGATGCGCCTCGATCTCGAAGCGTTCGGACAGATCGCGCACTATGGTGGTGAACAACACCTCGTCGCCGGAGCGGATCTTCGCCAGCGAGGCCTCGATCGGGATTTCCTCGCCGGACTTCGTCAGCCCCCTGAGCGGCCGGCGCTGGCCCATCTGCAGACTGTCGACCGGCCCGGCCGCGAAGGCCGCGATGTGATGGCGATGATCGGCCCGGAACCGCTCGGGCATCAGGCGGTCGATGCTGTCGCCGACGACCTCGTGGGCCCGGTAGCCGAACACGCTTTCGGCGCCGGCGCTGAACACCAGAATGCGCGCCTCCGCGTTGGCCACGATGATCGCTTCCGGCGAAATCCGGAACAGGCCTGACAGCATATCGCGGTTGCGGGTGGCCGAGCGCTCGAGCTGGCGCAGTTCGGTCACGTCCTGAACCGCGCCCAGCATGCGCAGGGGAGAGCCATCGACCGCGCGCTCGACCTCGGCCCGCTCGTGGACAAAGCGGATTTCCCCGTCAGGGCGCACGATGCGATGCTCGATATCGTAGTCCGCGTCGTCTTCGATGGCGCGGCAGACGGCCGCCTCGACGCGCGCCCGGTCGTCCGGATGAATCCGGTCGAGGAAGGCCGGATAGCTGGCGTCGAAGACCCGCGGGGTCAGGCCGAAAATGCGGTAGATCTCGTCTGACCAGGCCAGGGCGTTGCTGGCGATGTTCCAGTCCCAGCTGCCGGTGCGCGACAGGGACTGGGCGCGGTTGACGTGGGACCTTCGCTCGCTCGGGTCACCGGCGGCGCGGCCCGCCTCCGTCGG
>CANJYY010000178.1 GCA_947479185.1 Caulobacteraceae bacterium | reverse complement strand
GGCCGCCTGGGCCTTGCTGGTGGCGGCGGAGGGCGCCTCGGCGGCAGCCACCGGACCGGCCAGCATCAGCGAGGCCGTCAGAACGGTGAAAAGTTGGCGCATGGTGTCCTCCCGGGTCTTCCTGTTGCGGCCCTTGGTAGAGGATCAGACCGGGGAGATTGACACCGGGGTTACAATTACGCTCCGGCGTCTTCCTGCTCGGCCGCGTCCTCGCGCCGGCGCAGCCAGGAGCGGGCCACCCAGGCGCCGCCGACCCAGATGACCGCCGCCAGCACGATCAGCACGACGTGCTGCAGCCCGCCGCCGCGCACGACCTGGACCATGGAATTGCCGGCGAAGGCGGTCAGGGCGATCTTGGGGATGATGCCGATGGCCGTCCCGGCGAAGAAGTGGCGGAACTTCATCGGCGCGACGCCGGCGGCCATGTTGACGACGATGAACGGCGCCGCCGGCACCAGCCGGACGATCAGGCTGGCCATGAAGCCGTTGCGGCCGATCAGCTTCATGAACCGCGCCACGCCCTCGCTGGCGACGTCGCGGATCAACCGGCCGCCGAACGCCCGGCCCAGCCAGAAGCCGATGGTCGAGGAGAACAGCGTGCCGATCCAGCTGTAGATCAGGCCGGTCCAGGGTCCGAAGGCGACCACGGCGGCGGCGATCAGCACGAACTGCGGCACGCCGATGAAGGCCAGCACGGCAAAGGCGCTGACCGCCACCGGCAGGGCCCAGGGGCCGTGGGCGGCGCCGAGCCACTGCTCGACGGTGGTTTCGCCGTTCAGGCCGAGCATCGGGGCGGCGAACAGGAACACCACGCCCACCCCGCCGAACAGCAGGAAGGCCATGACGACGGTCCGCCAGGCCTTGGCGTCCATGTTCATCAGAAACTGGAAGGCGCGCTTCATCGCCAAGGCCTCGCCGATCACACCCCGAGGGTCAAGCAGGAACGGGCGCAGTCGCGGCGCCCGAACCGTCACCTGAACGACGCAGAAACGAACAATGATCGGCCAGATGACCCCGGCGCCCATTTCGGGGGGGCTTGCGCATTGACCTTACTCAATGCGGGGTCAATCGGGTTAACAGAACATTGATCGATCGGGGCGATCGGGTACGATGAAGACGATAGTCGTGACATCCCGCAAGGGCGGCGTGGGCAAGACCACGGTGGCGGTAAATCTGGCGCTGGAAGCGTTCGCGGCCGGCGCCCGGGTGATAGTGGCCGATATCGACCCGCAGCGGTCCGCCACAGACGCGCTCAAGGCGCGCACCCGTCCCGGCCCGTCGCTGGTCGAGACCTCCGCCGGCAAGCTGTTCCAGCTGCATATGGCCGCCAGCCGCGAGGGCGTCGACCTGCTGGTCATCGACACGCCCTCGACGCCGGACGCCGAGGTCGCCATGGCGATGAACATCGCTGATCTCTGCGTCCTGGTCAGCCGGCCCAACTTTCTTGATGTCGCATCGGTCGTCCGCTCGTCAGAGGCCGTGCGCCGCCTCGGCCGCACGGGCGTGGTCGTGCTCAACCAGGCCCCGCCCAGCCGCAAGGGCATCGAACCGCCGGTCGTTCTGCGGGCGGTCGAGGCGCTGCGCTTCTGCGGCCTGCCCCTGGCCGGCATCGGCCTGAGGGCGCGCGCCGTCTACCAGGCGGCCATCGCGCACGGAGTCTCGGCCGGTGAATGGGATTCCAATTCGACCGCCGCCCGCGAGGTCGCCGGCCTGTGGCGCGATCTCGAACACCGTCTCGGTGTAGAACGAGCCGCCGAAAGCGCCTGAACCGCCCTTGCCCGCCGCCGGTTCGTTGCACCGCGGGACGCGCGCGTCTATGACCCCGGGCAATCCTGACACTCCGAGTCCGGGGAGCCCCGAAGAACCATGTCGATCGAGTCCAAAGCCCTGCGCCGCATCGCGCCGTCCGCCACCATCGCCATCAGCGCCAAGGCCCGCGCCCTCAAGGCCGCCGGCCGCGACGTGATCGCCCTGTCGGCCGGCGAGCCGGACTTCGACACCCCCGACAACATCAAGGAAGCGGCCATCGCCGCGATCCGCGCGGGCAAGACCAAGTACACCGACCCGGACGGCATGCCCGAGCTGAAGGCGGCCATCTGCGCCAAGTTCGCCCGCGAGAACGGCCTGACCTACACCCCGGCCCAGGTGCACGTCGCGCCGGGCGGCAAGCCGGTGATCTTCAACGCCCTGATGGCGACCCTGAACCCCGGCGACGAGGTGATCATCCCCGCGCCCTACTGGGTGTCCTACCCGGACATGGTTCTGCTGGCCGGCGGCGAGCCGGTGGCCGTCGAGACCACGGTCGAGACCAACTTCAAGCTGGATCCCAAGGCGCTGGAAGCGGCCATCACGCCCCGCACCCGCTGGCTGATCCTCAACAGCCCCTCCAACCCGACCGGCGGCGCCTACACCCGCGCCGACCTGCAGGCCATCGCCGACGTGCTGCTGCGTCATCCGCAGGTCTGGGTGCTGACCGACGACATGTACGAGCACCTGGTGTTCGACGACTTCGAATTCACCACCATCGCCCAGGTCGAGCCGAAGCTCTACGACCGCACCCTGACGATGAACGGCGTCTCCAAGGCCTACGCCATGACCGGCTGGCGCATCGGCTACGCGGCCGGCCCGGTCGAGCTGATCAAGGCCATGGGCAAGATGATCAGCCAGACCACGTCCAACCCCTCGTCGATCAGCCAGTGGGCGGCGGTCGAGGCGCTGAACGGCACGCAGGACTTCATCAAGCCGAACGCGAAACTGTTCCAGACGCGGCGCGACCTGGTCGTGTCGATGCTCAACCAGGCGGCCGGCATCCACTGCCCGACCCCGGAAGGCGCCTTCTACGTCTACCCCTCGGTGGCCGGCCTGATCGGCAAGACCGCGCCCAGCGGCAAGGTCATCGAGACCGACGAGGACTTCGCCACCGAACTGCTCGAGAGCGAGGGCGTGGCCGTGGTGCACGGCGCGGCCTTCGGCCTGTCGCCCTATTTCCGCATCAGCTACGCGACCAGCGAAGCGGTGCTGGAAGACGCCTGCGGCCGGATCCAGCGCTTCTGCGGCAACGTGAAGTAAGACCATGTCGCTTGGCCCCTTCGACGATGACAACTGGATTGTCGGCGAAGCCGAGGCGGAAGACGGCGTCTCGATGATCGTGCGGTTCCGCTCGCATCTGCCCTCCGCGGCGGCCCGGGCGGACTGGCCCCACCTGGTCCAGATCGGCTGGTCCTGTGAGTCGGCCGACGAAGACGGCATGCCCGATGACGCCGAAAGCAAGCTGCAGGACGCCTTCGAGGACGCCCTGCTGGCGAGCGTCGATGCGCGGGGCGACGGCGTGCAGGTCGCCAGCCTCACCGGTGGCGGGGTTCGCGAGTGGCGCTACTACAGCCGCGATCCGGAGGCCTTCTTCCGGACGCTGAACGAGGCCCTGAGCAGCCACCCCGAATACCCGCTGGAATTCGGGGTGTTCGAAGACCCGGACTGGGAAGGCCTCGCCGAGCTTCTGCCGCCCCGGAACTGAGACCTGCTCCCGCCCCTACCAGGCCGGCGTTTCCAGCGCCGCGGCCTGGGCCTCGCAGCCGGTCGGCGCCGGGCCGGCGGCCACGGCGGCGGCCAGCTCGGCCTTGGCGGCTTCGAGGTCGGCGCGGAATTCCGGAGAGCCGTGCTCGGCCGCAACCACGGCCGCGCCGATGATCTGGCCGGCCTCGACGGAGCTGGCGTTGTGCACGCCGCAGACGGCGCGGCCCGTGCCCACCGCCCGGGCGCGCTTGAGGATCGCCACCGACCGGCCGGGCAGCATCTCGGCGAACACCAGGCCGGTCGCCCAGCCCCAGGCCGCGTGGCCGGACGGATAGTCGTAGGCATCCTCGGTCGCCGGCAGGACGCCGCAGGTCTCGCCCGGATCGACCTTGTAGGGCCGCGGGCGCAGGAAGGCCTTCTTGGGACCGTAGGCCGCGCGGGTCACGTCCGGGGCCATGTGCAGGATCAGCTTGGTTGTCGCCGGCATGGTCGCCAGATCGATCTGCACGCCGATGGCGCAGCTCATGTTTCCAATGACCGCCCGCTCGTTGAAGTCGGCGACAGCCATATCCCAGCGGGGCGAGCCCTTCAGGGCGCGGGTCGCGCGGAAGATCGCCCGGTCAGCCTCGGCCCCGACCGAGCCGGGCGCCGGCGGCGCGCCGATCAGGCCTGTCGTGTCCAGGCCGGTCTGGCCCAGGTAGCCGACACGGGGAATGTCCTGCGCGACGGAAAGTCCGACGGCCACGCTGCCCGCCAGCGCGGCGGCCAGCGCCACGGCGCCCGCCGCCCACATCGTCTGCCTGGTGTTCATCGCGGCCTCCCGTCGCCGTCTCTGTGATGGTTGGTTGTCTCGCGGCGACCGCGCGTCGAACAGCAGCGGTTACCCCCAATGCGGGCCGGGTCAATCGTCCGACGCGAATTTCCCGCTTGCGCCTTTCCCGACGGAACGCAGCAGGCTCAAGGCCTGACGTTGGCGGAGCCGCACCATGACCGATCTGTTCGATCCCTTTGAAGCGGGCGGCCTGCGGCTGCAGAACCGCATCGCGCTGTCGCCGCTGACCCGCACCCGGGCAGACATGGCCGGCAAGGTCGGCGCGTTGCAGGCCGAGTACTACGCCCAGCGCGCCTCGGCCGGTCTGCTAATCACCGAGGCCACGGCCGTGACCCCGGGCGGGCGCGGCGGCGCCTACTGCCCCGGCCTGTGGGACGACGACCAGATCGCCGGCTGGAAGCTGGTCACCGACGCGGTGCACGCCAAGGGCGGGCTGATCTTCAGCCAGCTGTGGCACGCCGGGCGGCTGAGCCACTCGACCCTGTCGAACGGCGCCGGCGCGCCCGTGGCCCCCAGCGCGATGAAGCAGCCGGGCCAGATGTTCGTCGAGACGGGCTTCGCCGACTACGAGGAGGCCCGCGCCCTCGACATCGGCGAACTGCCGGGCCTCGTCGACAGCTACCGTCAGGCCGCCGTGCGCGCGAAGGCCGCCGGCTTCGACGGCGTCGAACTGCACGCCGCCCACAGCTATCTGATCGACGCCTTCCTGCGCGACATGACCAACCACCGCACCGACGCCTACGGCGGTTCGATCGAGAACCGCGCGCGGCTGCTGATCGAGGTGCTCACGGCTCTGGTCGACGTCTGGGGCCCGGAGCGGACAGCCATCCGTCTCGCGCCCATCGGCCACGCCTACAACGCCTGGGACAGCAAGCCCGAGCCGCTGTTCACCTATGTGGTCGAGCAGCTGAACGCGCTGAACATCGGCTGGCTCGACCTGGTCGAGGGCGACACCGGCATTTCCCGCGACTGCGAGCCCTCGTTCGACCTGCAGAAGATCCGCCGGATGTTCAAGGGCGTGACCATCGCCAACAACCTCTATGACCGCGATCTGGCGCTGAAGGCGCGGGCGGACAACACCGCCGACATGGTCGCCTTCGGCCGGGCCTTCATCGGCAATCCGGACCTGGTGGAGCGGCTGCGCGTCGACGCGCCGCTGATCGATGCCCCGCGCCAGAGCTACTACGGCGGCGGCGCGCGCGGCTACACCGACTTCCCGACCCTGGCCGAGGCTGGCTAGGGCCGCGCGCGGCGGATCAGGGCCGGCAGGTCACCACAGCGGCGGATCAGCGGCGCCATGGCCCAGCGGACCCCGAGTGAACTGACGCTGAAGCGGAAGGTCCCGCTGGAGACGACGATCGGGCCCTTCGCTTCATAGAGCGACTGGATCGCCTGCAAGGTCGCGCGGTCACCGCCCCGCCCGGTCAGCTGCACGACGCCGCGATACGGCAGCCGGACCCCGTCGAGCCGCACGGCGACGGGGCGGCGGCCCTCGATCACCGTCAGCAGGCCACGCCCGGGCTTGAGGCTGGCCATCGGCCCGTCGATGACCAGCAGATAGGTCGGCTTCGGGCCGCTCACACAGGTGATGCTGAGGCTTGAGCCGTGGTCGTCCCCGATGGCGGCGACGGCGTCGCGGCGGGTCGTCTGGCTGATCCAGACCCAGCCCCGCGCCT
>CANJYY010000177.1 GCA_947479185.1 Caulobacteraceae bacterium | reverse complement strand
CCGTCTGCGCGACCGGTTCAGCAGCTACATCGAACTGGCCCGCAATCCCGACGCCCTGCGCGTGGCCTTCGCCGGCGTCGACGGCGGCGCCCTGACTGCCAACGACTTCAGCCGCACCGTGGCCGACAACGAAGGCTTCGCTGGCTGGGTCTCGAAGATGAAGGTCCGCTTCCGCGACAAGCCCGCGCCGGTGGGCCCGGCCGTGGCGAGAACTGCGGCGGCTGCTCCCGCGCCGGCGGCGGCGCCGGGAACGCCCAGAGGCTAGTCGGCTGGCGAGTGAACCTGCCCGCGGTCCTCCCGGCTGCGGAGGAAGACCTACGCCGGGACCGCGTCCCCGCCGTCAACGGCGGCGATCAGGGCCTCGACGAGGGCTGTGGCCTGGATCGGCTTGGCCACGACGCTGGAAAGGCCTGCCGCCCGATACTCCTCCAGCTGGTGGGTCATGGAATTCGCCGTCAGCGCGATGATCGGTGTGGGGCGGCGCCCGGCCAAAAGCTCATGCTCCCGGATCCGTCGCGTCGCCTCGATCCCGCCCATGACCGGCATCTGGATGTCCATCAGGATGACGTCCCAGGGCTCCCTGAGCCAGGCGTCCACGGCCTCGGCGCCGTTCTCGACCATCGTCGCGGAGACACCGAATTGTTCGAGCAGCGTCCGCAGGACGAGCTGATTGACGTGGTTGTCTTCCGCGGCCAGCACACGCAGGGCGTCCGGGGGCACGGCAGAGGTCGAAGGCTCGTCGTTGGCGGACATCTCGCGTGCGGCCTCGCCCGTGCGGGCGACGCGGAGGCGGACCGTGAAGCGCGAGCCTTCGCCCGCTTTGCTCTCAACCGTGATCGAGCCATCCATCAGGGAGGCCAGATTGCGGGCGATTGACAGGCCGAGACCCGTACCGCCGAAGCGGCGACTGATTGAGGCGTCAGCCTGTCTGAATTCGCTGAAGATCTCCGAGAGCTTGTCCGCCGCGATGCCGACGCCGGTGTCGGTGACAACAATCTCCAGCTCGTCCGCCAGGGCGCGCGCACTGAAATCAACACGCCCGGAGTCGGTGAATTTCAGGGCGTTGGAAAGAAGGTTGTAGACGATCTGCCGGATCCGGGTGGGATCGCCAATGTACCGCCCGCCGGCCGCCTCGATATCGAGGTGAAGGGAGAGCCCCTTCTTGTTCGCCAGGGCGGTGAAGGCCGCGTAGGCTCCGCTGAGCACCTCGCCCATGTCGAACGGGATCGACTCCAGGGTGATCTTCCCGGCCTCGATGCGGGACAGGTCCAGAAGATCATTGAGGATGGCGAGCAGGGCTTCGCCCGACTGCTGAATGATATCGAGCCGCGACAGCTGCCGGTCATCCGAGGCGTCGCGGATCATGGCCTGGGTCATGCCGAGGATGCCGTTCAGCGGCGTCCGGATCTCGTGGCTCATGACCGACAGGAAGGTCGATTTGGCCCGGTTGGCGCCCATCGCTTCGTCGCGAGCGAACCTGAGGCTGCCGACCATCTCCTGCAGTTCGGCCATCAAGGTCGACTGCAACCCTATGGCGGTGCCGATGGCCAGTGATTGATCGGCCAGGGAAAAGTCACTGGCGGTAAGGCCTAACTTGCCCCACGCCGCGGCGGTCCCCGCGGAATGGCTCATGCAGAACAGGAAGCCGGATCGCTGTTCGAGAACGCAGCCGGCCAGCTGCAGGCGCTCGTCGATCGACCTCATCTGGATCGCGGTTCGGTCCCGCGCGGCGGAAGCGGGGTCAAAGGTTGCAATGGGGCGTTCAACAACGAACCACTGATCCAGGCGTTCCCCGAGGCGCAAGTCGGGCAGACACTTGGCGATCGATCGGCCGGCGCCGCGGATGACGAGCGCCCCGTCCGTCAAAAGGTAGCAGGGGAAAAGCTCTTCGATCTGCTCGCCTGACAGACCCAGGGGCGGGGTCATGCGTTCACAGGCGCTGCGAACGTGACAGTGAACATCCTGGCATCGCCGACCGAGCCGGAAAATTCTATCGATCCCTGCTCATGGAAACGTTCCATCAGCCCCTCAAGAAGGCCGCAGACAAACGGCTCAAGGCCGGCCCGCCGCGAATGGTAGGCGAGCTCGATGGACCGGCTATCCTGGGACACGACGGTGAATTGCGGCAACTGGGCCCCGGGCATGGCGATCTGGATGCTGGCATGCATCCGGTCGAGGTTCATGAGCGACTCCAGCAGCGAACCGCCCAAAATCCTCATGACATTGGCGTAGGGGCCCTGGTCGGCCGCCTTGATCCAGTGGCGACCGAAGGCGTGCAGCGTCTGGTCCACGGTCAGACCGGCCTTGGCCGCGGCCGTGGTGATCAGCCTGAAGGTGACCTCGTCTGGATAGGACTGCGCGCTGACGAAGGCGCCGTCATCGAGCCCCGTGTCGCCCAGAATCTCGTCCCATGCGACCTGCCCGAAGTGCTCGAGGACCATGTCCCGAGCAGACCTGTGAATCATCCCGAACATAACGCCAGTCCCCCATCGAGGGCCCGGATCGCATAACCGGAATTAACGACAACCGCCACCGTGCGCCCAATTTGGGGCGAACGCTGCTATGCTGGGGGCTGGTGGCGGCTCTCGACAGCCGAGCCCGCCCGCCGACGTCCCGCTCAGTGTGGCGGCGGCGGGGGAAAGGCGCGGCCGTCCGACCCCGCGGCGGGGCTGCCCGCGGCGGCGGCGGCGTAGGCCGCGTCGCCCACCGGCGAGAAGGCGACCAGGCGGGCGGCGATCAGGACCGCAACGAGCACGCCGATCGACCATCCCCACGCCGGATGGACCTTGCCGTGAACCCGCCTGTCGCGCGCCATGCCGACCAGCGGAACGATCAGCGGAATCACCGACGCGATCTCGAACGCATAGGGCGCCAGCAGCGGCATCGGGATAATGCGGCCGATGCCCGGACCCATCAGCATCATGAAGGCGCCGATCTGCAGGCGCGGGTGCCAGTCGCGGTTCCTTCGCAAGGCGAGGGCGGCGATGACCAGGCCGGCTGCGGCGAACAGCGTCGCGGAGTTGACCAGCAGGAAGTGCTGCGGGACGAAGAAGAAGGGCGCGCGGCCCGTGCGCACGGCGGCGAGGGTCACCATCGGGCCCAGCGCCAGCAGGGCGCACAGCCACGCCGCGGCGAGGCCGCCCAGGGTCCGGTGCAGGCCGGCGCGGCCGCCGGCGACGAGCCAGACCTGGGTCACAACGATGGCGACCCAGCCCATGAAGGCGAACGCGTGAAGATGGACGATCAGCGGCGCGCCGAAGCTCGACCGGCCCATCGCCAGTTGAAGGACAAAGCCCGAGACCAGCACGACCGCCATGGCCGTGATCATGGTTCGGAAGAAGCGCAGGTCGCGCTGAGCCGGGTTCACGTCGGACACGGTCGTCATGCCCGACGCTCCAAAGCGGCGGTCGTCAGCGAGGCCCCGGCCCATCGGCGCAAGGCGCGGTCAATCTGCTTCGGCATTCCACATCCCCCCGTTCGATGAGCGCAGGGAGCCATGTTCGCTTTACCGGAGTCAATCCGGGAGAACGTCGCTATCCAGGTGGCGGAACCTGATGGAAGCTCTCGACCAGGCTCCCCGCCACCAGCCGCCAGCCGTCGACCAGCACGAAGAAGATCAGCTTGAACGGCAGGCTGACCACCACGGGCGGCAGCATCATCATGCCCATGCTCATCAGCACGCTGGCCACGACCAGGTCGATGACCAGGAACGGCACGAACAGCAGGAAGCCGATCTCGAAGGCGCGCTTCAGCTCACTGATCATGAAGGCGGGGGTGACCACGCGGATCGGCGTATCCTGCAGGGTCGCGGGCTTCTCGATCTTCGACAGCCGGACGAACAGGGCCAGGTCGCCCCGGTCCACCTGGGCCAGCATGAATTCCTTCACCGGATCGCCGGCGGCCTCGAAGGCCTGCGGCAGCTCCATCTGCTTGTCGAGCAGCGGGCGCACACCCTCGTCGTAGCTGCGCTGCAGGGTGGGGCCCATGACGATGGCCGTCAGGAACAGCGCCAGGCTGATCAGCACCGCGTTGGGCGGGCTCTGCTGCAGGCCGAGCGCCGTGCGCAGCAGGCTGAGCACCACGGTGATGCGCACGAAGCTGGTCGTCATGATGACGATCGACGGGGCCAGCGACAGCACGGTCATCAGGCCGATCAGCTGGACCACGCGCTCGGTCAGGCCCGCGCCGGTGCCCAGGTCGATGTTGACCGCCTGGGCCAGGGCCACGGCGGGCACGATCAGGCTGGCGACGGTCACGCCCAGCGACAGCAGCGCCGCCCGGCGCAGGTCCCGGCCGTTGACGGTGATCACGGCCTTGCGGAGGCGGGTGAGGGCGGCGCGCATCAGGCGGCGGTCTCCGGGGTCTTGCGGCGGCGGGGCGTTGGGGACTTCAGCGTTTCCAGCGTGCGGCCGTCGCCCAGCAGGATCAGCCGCTCCTCGTCATCCAGCCGCACCAGCACCAGGCGGCGGGCGGGATCGAGCACCAGCGTCTCGACCAGGGTCAGGCGGCGCTCCTTGCGCGGCATCTGCAGCCGCGCCATGGCGTCCGGCCCGAACCGGCGCATGCCCCAGCCGGCCAGCATGACCAGGCCCAGCGTCACCAGAAGGGCGAAGGCGGCGCGAAGGATTTCGACGAAGTCCATGGAGAGGGGCTCTGAAGCGGGGCGCCGGAACAGCGGGCCCATGCTCTGCGCTGCAACCCTTAAGGCGCGATTAACCCTGTTTGTTCACCATGCGCGGTGATGGATATTTCCGGCATCCCCCTGCTTTCGATGCTCCGCCAGCGCCTCGGCTACGAGGGGCAGCGGCAGCGGGTCATCGCCCAGAACGTGGCCAACGCCGACACGCCCGGATTCGTCGGCCGCGACCTGAAGGCCTTCTCCTTTTCAGCCCAGGTCCAGTCGCAGGCGGGTCTGGCGATGATGGGGCCGGCCAAGACCGAGTCCGGGCACATGTCCGGCACGACCCGGCGGCCCGGCGGCGGCGGCGCGTTCCGCTCGGCCAAGGCGCCGGACTCGGAAACCACGCTCGACGGCAACACCGTCGTGCTGGAAGACCAGATGATCAAGATGAACGAGTCGCGGATGCAGTACGAAGCCGCGATCGGATTCTACCAGAAATCCATGGCCCTGTTGCGGATGGCCGCCCGTCCGCCGGGCCGTTGAGCGAGGACTAGATGGCCGAGATCCGTTCCCAGTCCGATGCGGCGATGTCCGTGGCCGCCTCCGGCATGCGCGCGCAGCAGGCGCGGATGCGGATCATCGCCGAGAACCTGGCCAACGCCAATTCGACGGCCCGCACGGCTGGCGGCGATCCGTATCGCCGCCAGGTGCCGGTGTTCGAGCCGCGCGCGGTCGACGGCGGCGAGGGGGTCAGCATGAGCAAGGTCAAGCCGGACCAGGCCGCCTTCCGATCGACCTATGACCCGGGCCACCCGGCCGCCGACCCGCAGGGCTATGTGAAGCTGCCCAACGTCGACCCGCTAATCGAGGCGCTCGACATGAAGGACGCCCAGCGGGCCTACGAGGCCAACCTCAACGTCATCGAGACGGCGCGCGCCATGGAAATGCGCACCCTCGATCTGCTCAAGAAGTAGGGCCCTAAGCCATGATGACCGCCCTGGCCGCCGCCAAAGCCTATGCCTCCGCCGGCAGCGGCATGTCGCTGGGCGGCGCCGCGCCGGTCGCCAGCGGCGGCGGGCAGGACTTTGGCGACCTGCTGAAATCGGTCATGACCGACGCCACCCAGGCGTCCAAGAAGGCCGAGCACCAGATCGCCGCCCAGGTCGCCGGCAAGGCGGAACTGGTCGACGTCGTCACGGCGATTTCCTCGGCCGAGGCCAGCCTGGAAACGGTCATGGCCGTGCGCGACCAGGTCATCCAAGCCTACCAGGAAATCATGCGGATGCCGATCTGACGGCTGCGCCGGACATGAACCGCACATAACGACACGCTCAGGTCAGGCTCACATCGGGTCTGCCATCTTCACCCTCGAGAGTTCCCCCGCTCCCCCGGATCTTCCGGGACTGGGGCTGCCCCGAAGGAGTGAAGACCATGAAAAAGTTCCTGCTCGCCGCCGT
>CANJYY010000176.1 GCA_947479185.1 Caulobacteraceae bacterium | reverse complement strand
GCCAGTCGAAATACTGATCGACGCCGATGTAGGTCGACAGGTGCAGCACGATGTAGCCGAAGGCGAACAGGCCGATCGGCCGGCGCAGGCGGATCAGGCGCGGCTGTCTCAGCAGGCGGGCCAGCGGCGTGATGGTCAGGCCGACGATCAGCAGCCGCAGCCCCCAGACGCCGAGGTTGCGGATGACCTTCTCGATGGGATTGGCGCCGAGCTCGCCTTGATAGCCGCGCCACACCAGCCACAGCAGCGGCAGCAGGCAGGCCAGCGAGACCGCCCAGAGGGCGATCGCGTCGACGGTCTTGCGGTTCATCAGAAGAACTTCTTCAGGTCCATGCCGCGGTACAACGAGGCGACCTGCTCGCCATAGCCGTTGAACATCAGGGTCGGACGGCGGCGGAACTCGCCGATGCGCCGTTCCGAGGCCTGGGACCAGCGCGGATGGTCCACCTGCGGATTGACGTTGGAATAGAAGCCGTACTCCTGCGGCGCCGACAGGTTCCAGGCCGTGCGCGGCTGGGTCTCGGTGAAGCTGATGCGGACGATGCTCTTGATGCTCTTGAAGCCGTACTTCCACGGCACGACCAGCCGCATCGGCGCGCCGTTCTGGTTCTTCAGCGTCTCGCCGTAGAGGCCCACCGCCATCAGGGTCAGCGGGTTCATCGCCTCGTCGATGCGCAGGCCTTCGCGGTAGGGCCAGTCGAGCACGCGGCGTTTCTGGCCGGGCATTTCCGAGGGCCGGTAGAGGGTTTCAAACGCAACGTATTTCGCCTTGCTGGTCGGCTGGTAGCGCTTGAGCAGGTCGGCCAGCGGCACGCCCAGCCAGGGGATGACCATCGACCAGCCCTCGACGCAGCGGTGGCGGTAGACCCGGTCCTGCAGCGTGTTGCCACGCAGGAAGCTGGCCAGATCCACGGTGCCCGGCCTGGCGCATTCGCCGTCGATCTTGATGGTCCAGGGGCTGGTCTTCAGGCTGCCGGCGTTGCGGGCCGGATCGTCCTTGTCGACGCCGAATTCGTAGAAATTGTTGTAGCCGGTGACGTCCTCCTTCGAGGTCTTCGGCTCGGTGGTGGAGAACGGGCTGACATTGCCCTTCAGCGGGATGGCGGCGGCCTCGCCGGCCAGGCCCAGCCCGATGCCGGCCGCGCCGAGCGCGAGGAACTCGCGGCGTCGCAGATAGACGTCCTGCGGCGTGACGTCGTTCTCGGTCAGATCGTCGGCGTGGCGGATCAGCATGGGTCGTCTCCGTGCCCCAGCACAGTCTACGCATGGGAGCGCCTGTGGATCACGCCGTTCGATCACGGGCGAGTCAACTCACGGGCGCCGGAGCGTGATCAGGCCGCCAGGGCGTCCTTTTCCCAGGCGAGGAAGTCGGGCGTCTCCAGCAGTTGCTTGACGTAGCGGCCGGCCGCGCCGGTGTCGCCGTAGTCGCTGGCGTGGACGCCATAGCTGCGGAAACGCGTCGCCACCGGCGTGAAGAAGGCGTCGGCGATGGTCCAGTCACCGAACAGGAACGGGCCGCCCGAGCGGGCCAGCAGGCCCGACCACAGCTGGACCAGCCGGCGCACGTTGGCCTGGGTGGCTTCCGACAGGTCCGCCTTGGCCTCCAGGGTCAGATCCATGGGGCATTCAGCGCGCAGGGACTGGAAGCCGCTGTGCATCTCCGCCGTCGCCGCGCGGGCCAGGGCGCGGTCGGCGGGGTCCTCGGGCCAGAGTTTCGCCGCCGGGAACCGTTCGGCCAGGTACTCGCAGATCGCCAGCGAGTCCCAGATCGTCAGGTCCCCGTCCTTGAGCACCGGCACGAGGCCCGACGGGGAGTGCTTGAGGATCTCGGTGGTCGAGGTCTCGACCTCGCGCAAGGCGACCAGCGTCTCGGTGAACGGCGCACCCGTCCGCTTCATCACCAGCCACGGTCGCAAGGACCAGGTCGACCAGTTCTTCGTGCCGATGACGAGTTCCACCCGCTACTCCCAAGTATGATGTGACGCCCTGTTGACGCCTCCCCCTAACCTGCCCGTAAGGTGCGGCCAACAAATAGAACAAGTGTTTGAGGAAACGCCCATGACCGACGCCGTCACCCCGGCGCCGACCGCGTCCGAGCTGGCCGCATCCGCGGATGACGGTCCGGGCATCGAGCCCCTCAGCACAGGTTTCCGGCGCTATGCGCTGTGGACGCTGATGATCATCTACACGCTGAACTTCCTCGATCGGCAGATCGTCAACATCCTGGCCGAGCCGATCAAGAAGGACCTGAACCTCGCTGACTGGCAGCTGGGCATGATGACCGGCCTGGCCTTCGCCCTGTTCTATACGGTGCTGGGCATCCCCATCGCTCGCAAGGCCGAGACGTCCAACCGCCCCTTGATCATCGGGTCAGCCCTGGCGCTCTGGAGCGGGTTCACCATGCTCTGCGGCCTGACCCAGAACTTCTGGCAGTTGGTGCTGGCGCGGATCGGGGTGGGGGTCGGCGAAGCCGGCTGCACGCCGCCGGCCCACTCCCTGATCACCGACTATGTGCCCAAGGACAAGCGGGCCTCAGCCATCGCCTTCTACTCCATCGGCACCCCGCTCGGCAGCCTGATCGGCATGGCCATGGGCGGGCTGATCGCAGACGCCTACGGGTGGCGGGCGGCCTTCCTCGTGGCCGGGGCGCCCGGCCTGATCTTCGCCCTGTTGACCATTTTCACCCTGCCCGAGCCGCGCAGGAAACTGACCGCCATCATGGCCGCAAAAGCCACGGCCAGCATGCCGCTCCGCGAGGCCATGAAGGTCCTGATCTCCAAGAAGACCTTCTGGCTCATCGCCTTCGCGGCGGCGATCAAGGCCTTCATCGGTTATGGCCACGCCCCGTTCACCGCCAGCTTCTTCTTCCGCAGCCACTCGGCCCAGATCGCCGACCTGTCCGCCTGGATCACCGGCATCACCGGCTTTTCCATCGGCCCGATCGGCACAGTCGGCGTGGCGCTCAGCGTGGTCAGCGGCACGGCCGGCGTGCTGGGCGTCTGGCTGGGCGGCTTCATCGCCGACAGGCTGGGGGCCAAGGACCTGCGGGCCTATGTAGTGGTCCCGGCCATCGCCTCGCTGGTCACCATCCCGATCTACATCACGGCGGTCTCGGTCCCCAGCGCCACCGCCGCCCTGCTGCTGATGGCCCTGCCGGCCATCATCGGTTCGCTCTGGTACGGGCCTGTCTACGCCACCGCCCAGAGCATCGTGCAGCCGCAGATCCGCGCGACCTGCGCCGCGGTCCTGCTGTTCATCATCAATCTCGTGGGACTGGGCCTTGGCCCGCTGTTCGTCGGCATCATCAGCGACCTGTGGGCCGCCGGGCTCCTGCAGCAATCCGGACTGACGACAGCCGACTGCGGCAAGGCCATGCTGGACATCAACAAGGCGGCCTGCGGGGTCGCCCAGGCCGAAGGGCTGCGTTGGTCGCTGATCGTGTCGATGGGCTTCAACCTGATCGCGTTCGCGCTGTTCTGGCAGGCCCGCAAGACTATCCGTGAAGAGATGGTCAGCTGACACCATACCGGTCTTTCAAATCACCACTGGCGAGGCGCGACCCGCCGCGGCTAGAGTGCCGGGCTACGACTGGGGAGGAACTACCGGATGACCGATGTGACCGCGGGGGCGCCCGCGCCACCTGTCTATTCGAACGGCTACAAGACGCTCGTGCTCGGCATGTTGCTGGCGGCTTACACGTTCAACTTCATTGATCGCACGATCATCGCCACCATCGGTCAGGCCATCAAGGTCGACCTGAAACTGACCGACACCCAGTTGGGCCTGCTGGGCGGCCTGTACTTCGCCCTGCTCTACACCACCCTCGGCATCCCGATCGCCCGACTGGCCGAGCGCAAGAGCCGGGTCAACATCATCACCTGGTCGCTGATCATCTGGTCGGGATTCACGGCGCTCTGCGGCGCCGCCCAGAACTTCGTCATGCTGGCCATCCTCCGGTTCGGCGTCGGCATCGGCGAGGCGGGCTGTTCGCCCCCCTCCCATTCGCTGATCAGCGACTATTTCGAGCCGAAGAAGCGGGCGACCGCCCTGTCGATCTATGCCTTTGGCATCCCGCTGGGGACGATGATCGGCGCCGTCGCGGGCGGCTGGCTGACCCAGGCGTTCAGCTGGCGGGTGGCCTTCGTCGTCGTCGGCCTGCCGGGCCTGATCCTGGCGGTGCTGTTCAAGCTGCTGGTCAAGGAACCGCCGCGCGGCCATTCGGACATCGTCGAACATCCGATCGAACCGGAAGACGTCACCGCGCCGGTCGCGCCCGAGCCCAAGCCCTTCTCCATGGCCAACGAGTTCAGCGAACTCTGGGGCGTGGCCAAGGTGCTGTTCGGCAAGTGGCCCGTGCTGCACATGGTGCTGGGCGTGACCATCGCCTCGTTCGGCTCCTACGGATCGGGCGCCTTCGTGCCGGCCTACTTCGTGCGCCAGTTCGGCCTGGACTACGCCACCGTCGGTCTGATCACCGGTCTGGTGGGCGGCTTCTCGGCCGGTATCGGCACGCTGGTGGGCGGCTTCGTCGCCGACCGCGCGGCCCGCAAGAGCGCCATCTGGTATCCGCTGGTCCCGGCCATCGGCCTGCTGATCGCCACGCCGATCTACATCATGGCCTACCTGCAGAACACCTGGCAGATGGCCGCCCTGATCCTGCTGGTCCCGGGCATCTTCCACTACACCTACCTGGGCCCGACGTTCGGCGTGGTGCAGAACTCCGTGCCGGTGACCCAGCGGGCCACGGCGACGGCGCTGCTGTTCTTCTTCCTCAACCTGATCGCGCTCGGCGGCGGGCCGGTGTTCACCGGCTGGCTGAGCGACGCGCTCGGCCAGTTCAACTTCAGCCACCCCGGCCTCGGCGTGTCCGGTCTGTTCCAGGGCTTCAGCGGCGACGCGGGCGTGGGCGACTTCATCAAGGAATGCCCGGGCGGCAAGGCTCCGGAAGGCGCGGCGGAAGCGCTGGGGGCGGCCTGTCACACGGCCGGATCCATGGGCACGCGGCAGGCGATCATCATCTCGCTGTGCTTCTACGCCTGGGCGTCGGTGCACTACTTCTTGGCCGCCATCGGCATGGTCAAACACATGAAGTCGACCGCGGGCGGTTGACGATAAGGGCTTTCAGGGCGTAGCGGGCGGCATGATCCCTCGCTACGCCCGCCCCGACGCCGTCGCCATCTGGTCCCCCGAGACCCGGTACAAGATCTGGTTTGAGATCGAGGCCCACGCGGCCGACGCCATGGCGGAGCTCGGGACCATCCCCAAGGCCGCCGCCGAGGCGATCTGGGCCGGCGGCAAGGACGCCGTCTGGGACGCCGACCGCATCGATGAAATCGAGCGCACGACGAAGCACGACGTCATCGCCTTCCTGACCCATGTGTCCGAGGTGGTGGGCCCCGAAGCCCGCTTCCTGCACCAGGGCATGACCAGCAGCGATGTGCTGGACACCTGCCTGGCCGTGCAGATGTCGCGCGCCACCGACCTGCTGCTGGAAGACGTCGACCTGGTTCTGGCCGCGCTCAAGCGCCGCGCCTTCGAACACAAATTCACCCCGACCGTCGGCCGCAGCCACGGCATCCACGCCGAGCCGACGACCTTCGGCCTGAAGCTGGCCGGTCACTACGCCGAGTTCCAGCGGGCCAAGGAACGGCTGGCCATGGCGAAGTTCGAGATCGCCACCTGCGCCATCTCCGGCGCCGTCGGCACCTTCGCCAACGTCGACCCGCGCGTTGAGCAGCATGTGGCCGACAAGATGGGTCTGGTCGTCGAGCCGGTCTCGACCCAGGTCATCCCGCGTGACCGTCACGCCGCCTGGTTCTCGGCGCTGGCGGTGGTCGCCAGCTCGATCGAGCGGCTGGCCATCGAGATCCGCCATCTGCAGCGCACCGAGGTGCTGGAAGCCGAAGAGCCCTTCGACCCCGGCCAGAAGGGCAGCTCGGCCATGCCGCACAAGCGCAACCCGATCCTGACCGAGAACCTGACCGGCCTGGCCCGTCTCGTCCGCTCGGCGGTCGTGCCGGCGCTGGAGAACGTCGCCCTCTGGCATGAGCGCGACATCAGCCACTCCTCGGTCGAACGCGGCATCGCG
>CANJYY010000175.1 GCA_947479185.1 Caulobacteraceae bacterium | reverse complement strand
TCGTAACCTGTCGTGCCGTTGATCTGTCCGGCCAGATACAGCCCCGGCAGTCGCTTGACCTCCAGCGTCGGGAACAGCTCGCGCGGATCGACGTAGTCGTACTCGATGGCATAGCCGAACCGGCGGACCTCGACGTTCTCCAGTCCGACGATGGTGCGCAGGAACAGCAACTGGGTTTCTTCGGAGACCGAGGTGGAGACGCCGTTCGGATAGACCGTGTCGTCGTCGAGCCCTTCCGGCTCGAGGAAGATCTGGTGGCTGGTCTTGTCGGCGAAGCGGACGACCTTGTCCTCGATCGACGGGCAGTAGCGCGGGCCGCGCCCGGTCGCCCGACCGCCATAGACCGCCGACTCCGTCAGGCGATCGGCGATGATCTTATGGGTCTCCGCATTCGTCCAGGTGATGCCGCACTGGATCTGCGGCACCGTGATCTCGCGGTTGAGAAACGAAAAGGGTATCGGCGTCTCGTCGGCCGCCTGCATCTCCAGCCGGTCCCAGGCGATGGTCGAGCCGACCAGCCGCGCGGGCGTACCGGTCTTCAGCCGGCCCATGTCGAGGCCGAGGCTGTAGAGCCGGTCGGCGAGGCCGATCGCCGGCGCGTCGCCGACACGGCCGGCCGGGATGCGCTTCTCGCCGAGGTGGATCACGCCCTTGAGGAAGGTGCCGGTGGTCAGCACCACCTTGGGCGCGCTGTAGATCTGGCCCGTCCCGCCGATCACCCCGGTCAGGACCCCATCCTCGACGATCAGGTCCTCCACCGCGTCGGCGATGATGTCGAGGCTGGACTGCCCGGCCAGCTCGGCCTGCATGGCCTCACGGTAGAGTTTGCGGTCGATCTGCGCCCGGGGGCCGCGCACCGCGGGGCCCTTGGAGCGGTTCAGCATGCGGAACTGGATGCCGGCCTTGTCGGCCATCCGGCCCATCAGCCCGTCCAGCGCGTCGATCTCGCGCACCAGGTGGCCCTTGCCCAGGCCGCCGATGGCCGGGTTGCAGCTCATCTCGCCGATGGTCTCGAGCTTGTGCGTCAGCAGCAGGGTGCGCGCGCCGAAGCGGGCCGACGCCGCCGCGGCCTCGCAGCCGGCATGGCCGCCGCCAATCACGATCACATCCCAGGCGCGGGTCATCTCAAGCGGTCTCAAAGGCGAACGCCCCCGGCAGGCGGGGGCGATGGAGTCCGGATATAGCCGATCGGCAGGGCTTTCGGGAGTCCCTGCGTCCTTCGAGACGCTCGCTTGAGGCTCGCTCCTCAGGATGACGAAGAGGGGTGGGCTTCAAGGTGTACGTCATGGTGAGGAGCGAGGCATCAGCCGAGCGTCTCGAACCACGCAACCCGCTCACCGATGTTTCACGTGAAACACTACTTGCCGATACAGAAGCTCGAAAATACGCGATCGAGCACGGCTTCGGGATCAACCCGGCCCGACACCCGCTCCAGCGCCCGGGCCGCGAGCCGCACATCCTCGGCGGCCAGTTCCGGCTCCGCCTGGGCGAGGGCCCGCCGCACGCGTTCCGCCGCTTCCGTCAGACTCTCCGCATGCCGCAGCCGGGTCGCGGCGGGGAACTCCGCGCCGGACAGGGCCGAAACGATCCGGGTCTGAAGCCAGGCCCGCAGGGCGTCGACGTCCAGGTCGGAGATCACCGACAGCGGCAGGCGCTCGATATCCGTGGAGGCCGATGCCGCCTGCTCATCCCCGCCAGGGGCCAGATCACTCTTGTTCAGCACCAGCAGGTCCCCGGCGCGCGCCAGATCGGAGGCCTCGCGCCAGTCGCCGTCCGACGCCGACTGATCCACGACCCATAGCCGCAGATCCGCGTCCTCGGCCCAGGCCCGGGCCCGGCGAACGCCCTCGGCCTCGATGGCCTCGGCCGTGTCGCGAACCCCGGCCGTGTCGGCCAGCAGCACCTTGTAGCCGGCCACCACCAGCGGAACCTCGATGACGTCCCGCGTCGTGCCGGGCGTGGCCGTGACGATGGCCGCGTCGCGACCGGCCAGGGCGTTGAGCAGGCTGCTTTTGCCGGCGTTCGGCGCGCCGATCAGGGCGATGCGGAAACCCTCGCGCACCCTCCGGCCGCGATCGGCGTCCGACAGCGCCGCCTCGAGCTCGCCGAGCAGCGTCCGCAGGGGAGGGCGAGCGCGCGCCGCCACATCCTCGGGCAGGTCTTCGTCGGGAAAGTCGACCGCCGCCTCCAGCACCGCGAGAGACTCGATCAGCAGGTCGCGCCAGCCGTCGTAGCGACGGCTGAGGCCGCCGCCGAGCTGGTCCAGCGCCTGCCGCGCCTGGGCCGTGGTCTCGGCGTCGATCAGATCGGCGACGGCCTCGGCCTGGGCCAGATCGAGCCGGCCGTTCTGAAACGCGCGACGGGTGAACTCGCCAGGCTCCGCCAGCCGGAGACCCACCGCCGCCAGCGCGTCGACAACCGCTTCGACCACCGCCTGGCCGCCATGCAGATGAAGCTCGGCGCTGTCCTCACCGGTGTAGCTGGCCGGGCCCGGCAGCCAGAGGACCAGCGCCTCGTCGATCAGGCCGCCCCCGGCGCCCCTCAGTTTTCGCAGGGACGCCCGGCGCGGCGCGGGCAGCTTGCCGGCCAGCGCCGTCAGGGCCGCGCCGGCATCCGGTCCGGACAGCCTGACCACCGCCAGGGCCGCGCGCCCCGGCGCGGTGGCCAGGGCGAAGATGGTGTCCGTCATTCCGGCGGCTTGGTCCCGAAGGCCGATCCGGTGGAGGCCGCCGTCATCAGCTTGCGGAACTGCTCGGTCGCGCCGGTGCCGAAGCTCATCCAGCTCTTCATCAGCTCTTCCGGCGCGAGGGCGGCCATGTTGGTGTCCATGCGCTTCTTCATCTCATTGACCATGTGATCATTGAGCACGCTGACGTCGGGCAGGCCGAGGAAGGTGCGGGCTTCCACCGGATCGCATTCGATATTGATCGTGACCTTCATGGGTCTTCCTTGATGTCGCCGCCCACGACTTTGTTATGGGCGAACGCGGGTCCGGCGCGGTAACACCCGGCGCAACAGACGGGAGACTACGACGATGAGCGGAGAACGCCTCACCATCAAGACGCCGGACGGCGAGTTTTCAGCCTATGTGGCCCGACCGGCGGCGGAAAAGGCCCCGGCCGTGGTCGTGATCCAGGAAATCTTCGGCGTCAACGCGGTGATGCGCGAGACCACCGACTGGCTGGCGGCGCAGGGCTACCTGGCCATCTGCCCGGATCTGTTCTGGCGCATCGAGCCGGGCATCGACATCACCGACAAGTCCAAGGCAGAATGGGATCGCGCCTTTGAACTGTTCGGCCTGTTCAACGCCGAGACCGGCGTGGCCGATATCGCCGCGACGATCGACGCCATTCGCGCCGACCCCGGCTGCAACGGCAAGGTCGGCGCGGTCGGCTACTGCCTCGGCGGCAAGATGGCCTATCTCACGGCCGCCCGGACCGACGTCGACGCGTCCGTCTCCTATTACGGCGTGGGCATCGACGCCCTGACCGGCGAGGCGTCGACGATCAAGGCGCCGCTGCTGATGCACATCGCCGGCGAGGACGGGTTCGTGCCCAAGGAAGCCCAGGCGGCGATCCACGCGGCGCTCGACGGCAATCCGCTGATCACCCTCCACGACTATCCGGGCCGCGACCACGCCTTCGCCCGCCAAGGCGGCGAGCACTACGACGCGGCCGACGCCGGCAAGGCCAACGACCGCACCCTGGCCTTCTTCAAAGCGAACCTCGGCTGATGCTGGCCATCCAGGCGACCCGCGCCGGCGGCCCCGAAGTCCTCGAGGCCGTCGACCTGCCGATCCCGACGCCGGGACCCGGCGAGATCCTCATCCGCCAGGAGGCCGTCGGTCTCAACTTCATCGACACCTACCAGCGGACCGGCCTCTATCCGGTTCCGTTCCCGGCGGTGCTCGGGCTTGAAGGGGCGGGCGTCGTCGAGGCGGTGGGCGAGGGCGTCACGCGGTTCGTTCCGGGCGACCGGGCGGCCTATGGCAACGGCCCGCTGGGCGGCTATGCCGAATACCATGTCGTGCCCGCCGGCCGGGCCGTAAAGGTCCCCGCCGGCATCAACAGCCGCACCGCCGCCGCGGCCATGCTCAAGGGCATGACGGCCGAGTTCCTGCTGCGCCGCTGCTACACGGTGAAGCAAGGGGAGACGATCCTCATCCACGCCGCCGCCGGCGGCGTCGGGGCGATCCTGACCCAGTGGGCCAAGGCGCTCGGCGCGACGGTCATCGGCACGGCCGGCTCGCCGGAAAAGGCGGCGCTGGCCCGCGAGCATGGGGCCGATGAAACCATCCTCTATCGCGACGAGGACGTCGCCGCCCGGGTCCGCACCCTGACCGGCGGCCAGGGCGTGCGCGTGGTCTATGACGGCGTCGGCGCGGCGACCTTCGAGGGCAGCCTCGCCAGCCTCGGCCGGCGCGGCATGCTGGTCAGTTACGGCAACGCGTCCGGCCCGGCGCCGGCGGTTGAGCCCCTGCGCCTGTCGCGCGGCGGCTCGCTGTTCCTGACCCGGCCGACCCTGTTCGACTATGTCGTCACCACCGAGGAGCTGGACCAAAGCGCCGGCGCCCTGTTCGAGGTGATCAACTCCGGCGCCGTGAAGATCGGCATCGGCCAGACCTTCCCGCTCCACCAGGCCCGTCAGGCGCACGAGGCGCTCGAGGGCCGGGAGACGACCGGCTCGACGCTGCTGCTGCCCTAGGCCTGAGCGGCGGCGGCCTGGAACGCCGGGCGAGCCTTCATTCGCTCGAAGTAGGCGGCGACGTTGGGACCGTAGTCGTCGGTCAGGCGCAGCATGCCGCCGAGGTTCAGGCCGTAGGCCACGGAGATGTCGGCGAGGGTGAAACGGTCGCCGGCGAGATACTGCCGACCCTCGAGATGCGCTTCAACGAGGGCAAGCCGTTCCAGAAGGCTGGCCTTCGCCTCGCCCAGGGCCGTGGCGTTACGACCCTCTTCCGGACCAAAGGACTGGCGCACCATGGTCCCCAGCGGCGGCATCAGGGTCGCCTCGCCGTACCAGAGCCATTGCAGGTAGTCGGCCCGGCCCGGCTGGCCAGGCGCGATGGCCAGGTCGCCGCCGTTGGTCTCGTTGACGTACTCGCAGGCGCCGACGGACTCGAACAGCTTCACGTCGCCGTCGATAAGGGTCGGGATCTGGCCCAGCGGATTGATGTGCAGATAATCGGGCTGCGCCAGCCGCGGAGGGAACTGCACGCGCACCGGCTCATAGGGCGCGTTGAGCTCCTCCAGCGTCCAGAGGATGCGAAGCGACCGCGCGAACGGCGCGTAGTAAACCTTCATCATGGCCGGTCTCCCATCGGTTTCTTTTCGAAACCGATGTTAGATCAGGTGTTCATCGACTGGAAGAAGTCGCCGTTGTTTTTCGACTGGCGCAGCTTGTCCATGAGGAACTCGATCGCGTCCTGGGCGCCCATCGGGTTGAGGATCCGGCGCAGGACGTAGGTCTTCTGCAGCTGATCCTTCGGGGTGATGAGCTCTTCCTTGCGGGTGCCGGACTTGAGGATGTCGATGGCCGGGAAGATGCGCTTGTCGGCGACCTTGCGGTCGAGAATGATTTCCGAGTTACCGGTGCCCTTGAACTCTTCGAAGATGACTTCGTCCATCCGCGAGCCGGTATCGATCAGGGCCGTGGCGATGATGGTCAGCGAACCGCCTTCTTCCACGTTGCGCGCGGCGCCGAAGAAGCGCTTGGGGCGCTGCAGGGCGTTGGCGTCGACACCGCCGGTCAGCACCTTGCCCGATGAGGGGACGACGGTGTTGTAGGCGCGGCCAAGGCGGGTCACCGAGTCCAGCAGGATGATCACGTCGCGCTTGTGCTCGACCAGGCGCTTGGCCTTCTCGATGACCATCTCGGCCACGGCCACGTGGCGGGTGGCCGGCTCGTCGAAGGTCGAGGAAATGACCTCGCCCTTCACGGTGCGCTGCATGTCGGTGACTTCTTCGGGCCGCTCATCGATCAGCAGCACGATGAGGTAGCATTCGGGGTGGTTGGCGGCGATCGACTTGGCGATGTTCTGCAGCATCACCGTCTTGCCGACCCGCGGCGGGGCGACGATCAGGCAGCGCTGGCC
>CANJYY010000174.1 GCA_947479185.1 Caulobacteraceae bacterium | reverse complement strand
GCCCTCGGCGAAGTCGCCGTCCTGGCTGCAAAGGATCTGGTTGCGGTCTTCCATGGCGATGGCCGCCTCCAACCCCTGGGCGTCGATGGCGAAGTTCAGGCACTCCTTGGTCAGGCGCAGGCCGAGCGGCGTGGCGTGCAGCATGTCCTTCGCGAACGACCGGCATTCGGCCTCGACCTGGTCGGGCGCGACGATGCAGCTGACCAGGCCCAGCTCGCGGGCGCGGTCGGCGGTGATGAACCGGCCGGTCAGCATGAACTCGGCGGCCACCGAGCTGCCGACCATGCGCGGCAGGAAGTAGCTGACCCCGATGTCGCAGGCCGACAGGCCGATGCGGATGAAGGCGGCGTTCATGCGCATCTTCGGCGTGGCCACGCGAACGTCGCTGGCCAGGGCCAGGGCGAAGCCGCCGCCGGCCGCCGCGCCGTTGACCCCGGCGATGATCGGCTGGGGACAGCGGCGCATGGCGATGACGATCTCGCTGATCGAGCGCTGGGCCGTCAGGCCGGCGCCGACGGAGCGGTCGGCGTTGTCGCCGCTGCGCTCCTTCAGGTCGAGACCGGCGCAGAAGGCGTTGCCGGCCCCCTGCAGCACCACCACCCGCACGTCGCGGCGCCAGTAGAGGCCGACGAAGAAGTCGCGCAGCTCGTCGACCAGCTTGGGATTGAGCGCGTTCAGCCGGTCGGGCCGGTTCATGGTCGCCCAGGCGACCTCGCCCTCCATGCGGATGTCGAGGTGTTCGTATTGGGTCTGGGCGCTCATCGGGTCTGTCCTCCGTCGACGGGGACGATGGTCCCGTGAACAAAGCTGGCTTTGGGGCTCATCAGGAAGGCGGCGACCGAGCCGATCTCCTCGGGCAGGCCGTAGCGCTTCATCGGCACTTCGCGGTCGATCCAGCGCTGCCAGTTGGCCGCGCGCGGGCCGTCCATACGCTCCTGCCAGCTGCCGCCCGGGAAGATGATGTTGCCGGGCGCGATGGTGTTTATCCGGATGCCCGAGGCGCCGGTGATCTTCGCCAGCTCCTTGGTCAGGTGATTCATGGCCGCCTTGGCCGTGCCGTAGGTCAGCGGGGTGCCGAGAGCGCCCAGGCCCGCGATCGAGCTGATCATCAGCACCGAGCCCTCGCGGCGCGGCGTCATCATGCGGTTGGCCGCGCGGGCCAGCCGCCAGGCCGAGGTCAGGTTCTGGGTGAAACCGGCGTCCCACGTCTCGTCATCGACCTCGGCGCCCGGGGGGCAGGGGTGCAGGCCGACGTTGGCCACCGCGCCGTAGATCGGGCCCAGCGCGGCTTCGGCGCCGGCCAGGGCCGTCTCGATGACCTCGGTCTGGCGCAGGTCGCCGGCCATGGCCCAGAGGTTGCCTTCGCCATACTGCGCCGCCAGACGGGCCCGCGTTTCCTCCAGCGCCTCGGCGCCGCGCGCGGTGATCGCCACCTTGGCGCCCTCGGCCAGACAGGCCTCGACGATGCCCAGGCCGATGCCGCGGCTGGCGCCGGCGACAAAGATGGTCCTGCCCTTGAGTCCCAGATCCACGACGTTCTCCCTTGTTGTTGAGGCCATCTGACGCCCACGCCCCAACGTCATGCAAGCGGGGCTTGGCTGCCCTCGGGTGAAGGCGTTCAAGTAGTCTCAACAAAGATACGGGAGGCCGCGCATGAACTTCGATTTCTCCGACGACCAGAAGCAGCTGCAGGATCAGGCGCGGCGCTTTCTCGCCGACAAATGTCCGACCACGGCTGTCCGCGCCGTGCTGGAAGGCGGCCAGACCTATGACCGCGCCCTGTGGATCGAGCTGGGCGAGATGGGCTTCCTGGGCGCCGCGATCCCCGAGGAATTCGGCGGCGTCGGCCTGGGCCACCTCGAGCTCTGCGTCATCGCTGAAGAGCTGGGCCGTGCGATCGCGCCCGTGCCGGTGTCCTCGTCCATCTATCTTGCGGCTGAATTCCTGATGGCCGCCGGCAGCGAGGACCAGAAGCGCAGCTGGCTGCCGAAACTGGCCAGCGGCGAGACGATCGGAACCTTCGCCTATGGCGAGGGCCTCGGCCGCGTCACCGAGACCTCGATCAAGGCCACCGTCGCCGGCGGCAAGCTGAGCGGGACCAAGTCGCCTGTGCCCGACGGCGAGATCGCCGACGTGGCCGTGGTCGCGGCGCGTGATGGCGGCAAGGTCAGCCTCTATCTCGTCGACCTGAACGGTCCGGGCGTGACCCGCGAGACGGTCGAGAGCATCGACCCGACGCGCGGCCAGTCAGTGCTGACCTTCAAGGACGCCCCGGCCGAGCGGCTGGGTCCGGCCGGCGAGGGCTGGCGGCTGGCGGCCGAGGTCATGGACCGCGCGGCGATCCTGCTGGCCTTCGAACAGGTCGGCGGCTCGGACCGCGCGCTGGAGATGGGCCGCGACTACGCGCTGGACCGGATGGCCTTCGGCCGGCCGATCGGCTCGTTCCAGGCGGTGAAGCACATCCTGGCCGACATGTATGTCTCCGCGACGCTCGCCCGGTCCAACGCCTACTACGGCGCCTGGGCGCTCTCGACCGGCTCGTCGGAACTGCCGGTCGCCGCCGCCACCGCGCGGGTCTCGGCGACCCAAGCCTTCCAGCACTGCAGCAAGAACAACATCCAGGTGCACGGCGGCATGGGCTTCACCTGGGCCTTCGACTGCCACATGTATTATCGCCGGTCGAACAACCTGGCCCTGACGCTGGGCTCGCAATCGACCTGGGAAGACCTGCTGATCGACCGACTGCGTCAGCGCAACGACACGCCGGCCGCGGCCTAGGGAAGGACAGACACATGAACTTCGACGACACACCCGAAGAAGCCGCCTTCCGCTCCGTCGCCCGGGCCTGGATCCAGGCCAATGCGCCCAGGGAGCTGGAAGCCGAGCTCAAGAGCGGCGGCTTTGGCAACAACGGCCTCAAGAGCGTAGACCCGATACAGGTCGCCAAGGCCTGGCAGAAGAAGAAGGCCGAAGCCGGCTGGGCCTGCCTGCACTGGCCGAAGGAATACGGCGGCCGCGGCGCCACGCCGATCGAGCGCGT
This sequence comes from Caulobacteraceae bacterium, assembly GCA_947479185.1. Lineage (GTDB taxonomy): Bacteria > Pseudomonadota > Alphaproteobacteria > Caulobacterales > Caulobacteraceae > Caulobacter. Next base: position 3,054 of record CANJYY010000174.1, on the reverse strand, counting down.
GATCTGGGGCCAGGAAGAGGGCGTCTACGGCGCGCTCAGCGGCCTGTTCATCATCGGCCACGGCATGTGCGGCCCGACGGTCATGGCCTGGGCCGACGAGGCGACCAAGGAGCGGCTGCTGCCGCCGCTCGCATCCGGTGAACACATCTGGTGCCAGCTGTTCAGCGAACCCGCCGGCGGGTCCGATCTGGCCGGCCTGCGCACGGCCGCCGTGCCGGCCACGGACGGTTCGGGCGACTGGATCATCAACGGCCAGAAGATCTGGACCAGCGGCGCCCAGCACAGCGACTACGGCATCGTCATCACCCGTACCGACCCGACCGTGCCCAAGCACAAGGGCCTGACGATGTTCTGGATCGACATGAAGTCGCCGGGCATCGACATCCGGCCGATCAAGCAGGCCAATGGCCAGTCGGGCTTCAACGAGGTCTATTTCACCGACGTGCGCATCCCCGACAGCCAGCGCCTCGGCGCGGTGGGCCAGGGCTGGAGCGTGTCGCTGACCACCCTGATGAACGAGCGCCTGTCGATCGGCTCGGGCATGCCGACCGGCTTCCCGGAGCTGTTCGACTTCTGCATGAACCTGCGCACCGAGGACGGCCTGGCCATCGACGACCGGTCGGTGCGCTCGCGCCTGGCCGGCTACGCGGTCAAGGCCAGCGGCCTGAAGTACACCGGCATGCGGGCCATCTCCGCCCTGTCGAAGGGCGAGACCCCGGGGCCGGAGAACTCGATCGGCAAGCTGGTCGCCGGCGCGACCATGCAGGAGCTGGCGATGTACGCGCTGGACCTGCAGGGCCAGGCCGGACTGCTGTCCGACCCGACCCAGGCGGCGGCCGGCGCGCGTTTCCAGCAGATGCTGCTGCGCTCGCCCGCCACCCGCGTCGAGGGCGGCACGGACGAGATCCTGCGCAACATCATCGCCGAGCGGGTGCTGGGTCTGCCCGGCGACATCCGCGTGGACAAGGACGTGGCCTTCAAGGACATTCCTACCTCTGGACGCGGCTAGGAGCCCTCTTGATGGCTGGTGATCACGCGGGCCTGACGGTCAGCGTGACGCCGGCCGGCGAGGCGGAGCGGGCCCTCATCGAGAGCCTCTTCCAGTTCTACCTGTATGACTTCTCCGAGATGGAGCCGCCGGAAGCCACGGACCTGGTGTTCGAGGAAGACGGCCGCTACCGGCCGTTCCCGCCGCTGGCGACCTACTGGGACGAGGCCGACCGCTGGCCGCTGCTGATCCGCGTCGGCGGGCGGCCCGCCGGCTTCGCCCTGATCAACACCCACTCGCACAGGGGCGGACACGTCGCCCGCAACATGGGCGAGTTTTTCGTCGCCCGTAAGTACCGCGGCGGCGGGATCGCGGCCGAGGCGCTGCGTCAGGTGCTGGCGCTGCATCCCGGTCCGTGGGAGGTCGCCGTCGTCGCCCGCAACGCCCGCGCCAAGGCGTTCTGGCCGCGCGCCATCGCGGCGGCGGGCGTTCGCGAGCTGACGGTGGACGAGCGCAACGACGACCACTGGAAGGGACCGATCTGGTCCTTCCGCGCCCTTCCGGCCTGACCTATTTCGCCTTGCGGAACGGTTTGACGCGCAGCTTCGTCCGGTGATCGTCGGCGGCGGCGACCTGGCCGGTTTCGGTCTGGCCGCGCAGGTAGACCTTCTGCCACTTCTCGGCCTGGGCGGTGGAGCCCGGGGTCTTGAGATCAGCGTTGAAGGAGTTGCGGCTCGCCGACCAGGCGTCGAACTCGGCCTTGAGCGCGGGATCGTCCGAAAGGGCCCGCACTTCCGGCGTCAGGGCCTCGACCTCGCCCCGCTTGACCGGGAAGATATGGCAGATCGGCTCGTCCTTCTCGAAACGCAGCAGCACGTTGGGCCGGGTGAAGATCCAGTTCATCGTGAAGCTGAACGGCATCCAGTCGGTCTCGACCACGCCGGTCAGCGGATAGATGCCGTCCTTGGGCCGGTTGATCGGCCCCTGCACCACCAGGTCATAACCCGGCTCGGTGCGGAACAGCGCCGGAATGTGGAAGGTTAGAATGCCGTGGCCGAAGTGGCTGACGGCCGGGGCGGTGGTGCCTGTGTCAGCGCCGATCAGCACGGCGTCGAGGCCCGGCTTGCCGGTCCAGCCGGCCGCGAATCCGGAGGGCGACAGCATCTCCCAGCCGTGGCCGTTGGCGATATTCAGCGGCAGGCAGCGATAGGCGAACCGGTCGTGGGTCGCCTGCATCCAGTCCCGCTCGAGCGGCGCGGGCCGGATAATCAGCGGGGCGTCGCCGATGACATAGGCGGTGATCTTGCCCGGATCCTTCGGGCCGGCGGGGTCGCTCACGCGGCGGTCTCCGCAAGCGTGGTGGCGATCTCGGCGCCGCCCCTGAGGGTCAGTCCGTGGCGACCGACGGCGACCTGCGCCGCCCAGTGGGTCGTCCCGATCGTCGCGACCACGTGCGCCATGACAGCCTCTTTCCGACCTAGAGCCTCAGAACCAGCTTCGCCATGATGTCACGCTGGATCTGGTTCGAGCCACCATAGATCGAGGCCGCGCGGTTGTTGAGATAGCGGGCCATGGCGATCAGGCTGTGATCGGGGCCGATCGGCGTCTGGTTCGAGCCCGGCACGCGCGCTTCCGGCTGGTCGACGGCGGCGTAGTGGCTGGCGATCTCGATGGCCAACTCGTCCAGGCGCTGGGTGCATTCGGTGGACTGGGTCTTGAGCATCGAGGATGCCGGGCCGGGGTTCTTGCCGCCGGCCAGGGCCGACATCACGCGGTGTTCGGTGATCTCGATCGATTCGACGAGGATCTCGGCCTCGGCCAGACGCAGGCGGAAGTCCGGATCGTCGATCAGCGGCGAGCCCTCGTCGGACACCTCGTTCTCGGCCATGGCCTTCAGCTTGGCGACGCCGCCGCGCAGACCCGGGGCGGAACTGCCGCCGCGCTCGAACTCGAGCAGGTACTTGGCGACGGTCCAGCCGTCGTTCTCCTCGCCCAGACGCCCCGCCTTGGGGACGCGGACGTTGTCGAAGAACACCTGGTTGACCTCGTGCTCGCCGGCCAGGGTG
>CANJYY010000173.1 GCA_947479185.1 Caulobacteraceae bacterium | reverse complement strand
GCCGCCGTTGTTGAAGCCCAGGCGATTGATGACGCCGCGGTCCTCGGCCAGCCGGAACAGGCGCGGCCGGGGATTGCCGGCCTGGGGCAGGGGGGTGACGGTGCCGCATTCGACGAAGCCGAAGCCGGCCCGCAGCATGGCGGCCGGGACCTCGGCGTTCTTGTCGAAGCCGGCGGCCAGACCGACCGGGGCCGTGAGCGGAATGCCGGCCAGGGTCGTGGCGAGGATCGGATCGTCCGGCGTGCGGTCCACGGGGCCCAGGCCAAGCTTCAGGCCGAGGATCGTGGCCGTATGCGCGTCTTCCGGATCGAGGACGTGCAGGGCGCGGGCGAGGGTGTCGTGGATCACGTCAGCCCCGTGAGCATGGGAACCCCGTCGGCATCCAGTTCCACCGGCATGGCCTCGACGGCCAGGCCCGTGGGCAGGGGGCCGTAGAGGTGCGGGAACAGGTCGCCGCCGCGCGACGGCTCCCACTTGAGGCCCTCGCCGAGCGCCTCGGCCTCGAAGGCCACGGCGACCAGGTTCTCGACGCCGGAGAAGTATTTGCGGCCGGTCTCCGCGGCCTGGGCGGCGGTGGAGAAGTGGATGAAGCCGTCGGCGACATCGACCGCCGCGCCGGTGAATACCCCGGCGTCGGAGGCCGCCAGCCACTCGGGCCGGGTCAGCAGCTTGTAGATGCGCGTCATTCGCCGCCGCCCCCGCCATGGTCGGCGGCGTAGAACAGGCCATCATAGGCCGGCCGTCCGGCGGCGTCGAAGGTGAAGGCCGCGACCGTCGAGGTCGGGAACCTGCTCTCCGCCCGGGCGATCAGGGCCGAGCCGGCCCCGCCCTCGCGCAGCAGGCCGACGGTCAGGGCGTGCATGCCGGGATTGTGGCCCACGACCATGACGCAGTCGTGCTCCTGGCCCGCCGCCTCGGCCTCGAACAGGATGCGGCCCGCCTCGGCGTTGTAGAGGCCGGCCAGGGCGCTGGTCAGGGCCTTGGGGAAGGCCAGGGAGACCTGTTCCCAGGTCTGTCGCGTGCGGCGGGCGGTCGAGACCAGGCCGATATCGGGGACCAGCCCCTCGTCGAGGAGCAGGCGGCCCATCAGGGCGGCGTCGGACAGGCCGCGGTCGGCCAGGGCGCGTTCGAAGTCGCCGCCGGGATGGGACCGTTCGGCCTTGCCGTGGCGCATGAGGATCAGGCGTTTCATCGGGCCTCTCATAGCCGCCGACGCCCTGCGCCGGAAGGCGCCGGTTGACACTGGCCGCGCGTGACGGTCCAACGCCGACATGACCGTTGAGGCGACGCGCGAGATCGAACAGGACGGGGGTGTCTGGCGCTTCCCCGCCGGCCAGCCGCTGATGCTCGATTCCGGCGGCCGGATCGACAACCTCGAGGTCGCCTGGGCCAGCTATGGCCGGCTCAACGCTGACCGGTCGAACGCCGTCCTGATCTGCCACGCCCTGACCCTCGACCAGCATGTCGCGGCGATCAACCCGAAGACCGGCAAGCCCGGCTGGTGGACCCGTCTGGTCGGACCCGGCAAGCCGCTGGACCCGAGTCGGCATTTCATCGTCTGCGCCAACGTCGTCGGCGGCTGCCAGGGCTCGACCGGGCCGGGCTCGCTCAATCCCGCCACCGGCCGTCACTGGGGCCTGGCCTTCCCGGTGGTGACCATCGCCGACATGGTCCGGGCCCAGGCCATGCTGGTCGAGGCCCTGGGCATCGACACCCTGCTGGCCGTGGTCGGCGGCTCGATGGGCGGGATGCAGGTGCTGCAGTGGGCGTCGGACTATCCCGAGCGGATGTTCAGCGCCGTCTGCGTCGCCTCGGCCCCGCGCCACACCGCCCAGAACATCGCCTTCCACGAGGTCGGCCGTCAGGCGATCATGGCCGACCCCGACTGGCGCGGCGGCGACTACGCCCTGCACGGCACCCGGCCCGAGAAGGGGCTAGCTGTGGCCCGCATGGCGGCGCACATCACCTATCTGTCTGAGACGGCCCTGCAGCGGAAGTTCGGCCGCGAACTGCAGCGCGACGGCCTCAGCTGGGGCTTCGACGCCGACTTCCAGGTGGAGAGCTATCTGCGCCACCAGGGGGCGTCGTTCGTCGAGCGGTTCGACGCCAACAGCTACCTCTACATCACCCGGGCGATGGACTATTTCGACCTCGGCGCCGCGCATGGCGGGGTGCTGGCCGAAGCGTTCCGCGGGGCGCGGGACGTGCGGTTCTGCGTGCTGTCGTTCACCTCCGACTGGCTCTATCCGACGGCCGAGAGCCGCAGCATCGTGCGGGCGCTCAACGCCGCCGGGGCGCGGGCCAGCTTCGTCGAGATCGAGAGCGACAAGGGCCATGACGCCTTCCTGCTGGAGGAGCCGGTGATGGACTCGGCGCTGGCCGGCTTCCTCGATTCCGTCGACAGCGCGCGGGGCCTGAAATGACCGCCGTGCGCGAGGACTTCCGCGAGATCCTGCGGCTGGTGCGGCCGGGCGCCCGGGTGCTCGATGTCGGCTGCGGCGGCGGAGAACTGCTTGAGCTGCTGGCGCGCGAGAAACAGGCCGACGGCCGCGGCGTCGAGATCAGCCCGCAGGGCGTGTCGGCCTGCCTCGCGCGGGGCCTGGCCGTGATGCAGGGGGACGCGGACCGCGACCTCGACCAGTTTCCCACCGGCGCCTTCGACTACGCCATCCTGTCGCAGACGCTGCAGGCGACCCGCAATCCGCGTCAGGTGCTCGGCGAGCTGCTGCGCATCGCCGACCGGGCCGTGGTCAGCTTCCCCAACTTCGGCCACTGGCGGGTGCGCTGGTCGCTGCTGACCCGGGGCCGCATGCCCGAAACCCGGTCGTTGCCCGAGCCCTGGTGGTCGACGCCGAATATCCATCTGTGCACCCTGGCCGACTTCAACGCCCTGGTGGCCGATCTGGACGTGCGGATCGAGGCCTGCGCGGCTCTGTCCGAAGGTCACCCGGCCCGGCCGATGAACCCCGACAGCGTGCTGGAGAACTGGCGCGCCGAGGCGGCGCTGTTCCTGCTGGCGAAAAGAGGCGCCGCGCCGGTGGAACCCGGGGGCGTCCCGCGCGATCTCTTTGGCGGATGACCCTTCGCCTGATGACCTGGAATGTCCACCGCTGCGTGGGCACGGACCGCAAGCTCGACGTCGCGCGGGTCGCCGAGGTGATCGCCGCCTGTAGGCCTGACATCGTCGCCCTGCAGGAACTGGACGTCGGCCGCCATCGCACCGGCGGCGTCGACCAGGCGCACCGGCTGGCCGAGCTGCTGCAGATGCGAGCCCATTTCAACGCCGCGCTGACGGTCGAGGAGGAGCGCTACGGCGACGCCATCCTGACCGCCCTGCCGGAGCGGCTGGTCAAGGTCGGGCCGCTGCCGGGCCTGCCCAGGCTGCGCGGACTGGAGCCGCGCGGCGCGCTGTGGGTGGCCGTTGAAGTCGGCGGGGTCGAGCTGCAGGTGATCAACACCCACCTGGGCCTGGTGCCGCGTGAACAGCAGGTGCAGACCGCCGAACTGCTCGGCCAGCGCTGGCTGGGATCGGAGGGGTTCAACGGACCGGCCGTGCTGCTGGGCGACTTCAACGCCACGCCGTTCTCGCGGACCTACCGCATGCTGACGGCCGTGATGCGCGACGCTCAGGACAGCCTCGGCAAGGCGCCGACCGCGACCTTCCCGTCGGGCTTTCCGATCCTGCGCATCGACCACGTCTTCCTGTCGGAGGGGATCAGGACGGTTGCGGTTGAGTCGCCCTTCGATCCTCGGGCGCGGACGGCGTCGGATCATCTGCCGCTGGTGGTGACTCTGGATCTGCCGGCGGGATCAGCGCCAGCTGCTGCCTGAGCCGGCGGCGCCGCCGCCACGGCCGCCAGGCGTCCGACGGCGCGGTGGGGTCGCCCAAGCTCCAGGCGACGACGATCTTTTCGAACGGTCCCAGGGGCCGCACCGCGACGGGGCGCAGCCGGCGGGGCGCCTGATCGAGCGCCTCAAGCGCCTCGATCGCCGCGCCGAGACCGCCCGCGGCGGCGATGGCCGCCTGGGTCTCGGCCAGCGGGCGTCCGAGAAAGTGGGCCACCAGGCCGTCGCGGAAATCGGCGATGGCCGCGCGCGTCGAGTCGCCGGCCTCGCCCGCCTCGGCTTCCAGCGCCAGGTCCAGCTCGGTGTCGAGGCCGGCCGAGCGGTTGTTCAGGTTGGCCGACCCGATGCGCAGGAAGCTGTCGTCGATGATCGTCACCTTCGAATGGACGATGATCGGCGCGCCGTACGGCGTGCGGGCGCAGTAGGCGCGGAAGCGGCCGTGCAGGTCGGCTTTCGTCAGGGCGGTGATGGCCGCCATGCGGGCGCTGTCCATGGTCAGGCGGTCGAAGGTGCTGGGGCTGGCCGAGGGGCCGATGGCCACCACCTCCGGCCCGTCCGGTTCGGCCAGTCGCAGGGTCAGCGCCCCGACCATCGTCGCGGCGGCGAGGTACTGGTTCTCCAGATAGATGCAGCGACGGGCCGCACCGATGGCCGCCAGATGCAGCTTCAGGCCCTCGGTGACTTCCAGCGTGGTCTTCCAGGCCGGCTGGGTGCGGACCAGGGCGACCGGGCGGCCGACCAGGTCCGGCGGGATGTCGTGGGGCCAGGGCGACTCGACGGAAAGGTCCAGCGGCGGGACCTCCAGCGCTCCGCCCTCTGAACGGACCCACCGGTCGGCGAAATGTTCGGCGCAGGTCAGGGCCGCGGGCCCTTCGATCATCACGGCCACGTCGTGCCGCGGCTTGTAGCGGCGCAGGTTCGGCAGACGCCGGCGTGGGTCGCCGTCGGCGTGGTCGCAGGTGTCCCAGCGGTCGACGCCCAGGTCACCGCCGCTGACGAAGGCCACGCGGCCGTCGATGACGACCAGTTTCTGGTGATGGCAGGCGCTGTTGGGCAGGCTGTTGTCGAGCCGGAACTTCACGCGGGAGCCGATGAACTCGGCCACCGCCCGCTCCGGCGCGAAGGCCTGGGAGGCATTGAGCGGGAAGGGCATGTCCCAGGCCAGCACCCGCACGTCCAGGGCCGGATTGAGCGCCGCGATCCGCAGCAGCATGAGGCCGAGCCGGTCGGCGGTCGCGGGATCGCCGCTGCGCTCGACGCGATCGGGCTCAAGGCGGGTCAGGGGGTCGAACACCCAGGCGAGGATCCAGACGGAGTGCCGGGCCTTGAGAATGGCGGCCTTCACCGCGGCGAAATACTCCGCCCCGTCGATGAGGAAGGCCAGGGCGTCGGACCGGTCCCTCCGCCAGCAGGTGTCGTTGTCGCGAAGCAATTCCGTCATGCCACCCCGTGTCGCCCTCTGCGTTCAGGGGGTCAACGCGCAAGGCGGGATGTGGCTCCAGTCTGCGTCCTTCGACACGCCGCTTCGCGGCTGCTCAGGATGACGTAGCTCTGTGCACGTCATGGTGAGCAGCGGCCGCAGGCCGCGTGTCGAACCACGCACTCAGCCCGCGATGGCGGCCGCGCCGGTTTCGCCGGTGCGGATGCGCAGCACCTGCTCCAGGTCCATGACGAAGATCTTGCCGTCGCCGATCTTGCCGGTGTTGGCGGTGCGCACGATGGCGTCGATCACCGCCTGGACCACGTCGTCCGGGGCCGCGATCTCCAGCTTCACCTTGGGCAGCAGCTTCACCTCGTATTCGGCGCCGCGGTAGACTTCGGTCTTGCCCTTCTGTCGGCCGTAGCCGCGCACCTCGGTGACCGTCAGGCCGGAGGCGCCGGCCTCGGTCACGCCGTCGAGCACGGCGTCCAGACGGGAGGGTTTGATCACGGCGACGATCATCTTCATGGCGACAACTCCGTTCGCACGGGCAGAAGGGCTACCGGCCCAAGCTAGGGCGAAACGGGCTCCCCCGCCAAGGGGTCTTGCTGCATTGCGGTATCAGGCGCCCGTCCGGCAGGCGCCTGTGGGGCGGGGGCCAGGGTTCCGGGGACGAACACCCGGGCGCGGGCGCGCACGCCGCGGGGCTTGAGCGCGAAGGTCTGCTTGACCGCCTCCATCAGGATCACCCCGCCCAGCGGCGGCCACAGCCAGGCGCCGACCTGTTCGAAGCCCTCGGCCCAGCCGGCGGCCCAGGTGAACGGGGGGGCGTAAAGGGC
>CANJYY010000172.1 GCA_947479185.1 Caulobacteraceae bacterium | reverse complement strand
CTCGACAAGATGAGCGTGTCGATGACCATGAACGGCGCGGTGCTGCCGATCCTGGCGCTCTACATCGTGGCCGCGGAGGAACAGGGCGTCACGCCCGACAAGCTGCAGGGCACGATCCAGAACGACATCCTCAAGGAGTTCATGGTCCGGAACACCTACATCTATCCGCCCCCACCTTCGATGCGGATCATTTCGGACATCTTTTCATACACTTCGAGCAAAATGCCGAAGTTCAACTCGATCTCGATTTCCGGCTATCACATGCAGGAGGCCGGGGCGACGGCGGACCTCGAGCTGGCCTACACCCTGGCTGATGGCGTCGAGTACGTCCGCGCCGGCATCGCCGCCGGGATGACCGTCGACCAGTTCGCGCCGCGCCTGTCGTTCTTCTGGGCCATCGGCATGAACTACTTCATGGAAGTGGCCAAGATGCGGGCCGCGCGCCTGCTCTGGGCCCGCCTGATGAAGCGGGAGTTCGATCCCAAGGACAGCCGCTCGCTCTCCCTGCGCACCCATAGCCAGACCAGCGGCTGGTCGCTGGCGGCCCAGGACGTGTTCAACAACGTCGCCCGCACCTGCGTCGAGGCCATGGCCGCCGTGAACGGCCAGACCCAGAGCCTGCACACCAACAGCCTCGACGAGGCCCTGGCCCTGCCGACGGACTTCTCGGCGCGCATCAGCCGCAACACCCAGCTGTTCCTGCAGATGGAGAGCGGCACCACGACCGTCGCCGACCCCTGGGGCGGCAGCTACTACGTCGAGCGCCTGACCCACGACCTGGCCGCCCGCGCGCTGGAGCATATCGAGGAAGTCGAGAAGCTCGGCGGCATGGCCAAGGCCATCGAGCAGGGCCTGCCCAAGCTGCGCATCGAGGAAGCCGCGGCCCGCACCCAGGCGCGGATCGACAGCGGCCGCCAGAGCGTGGTCGGGGTCAACCGCTACAAGCCCGAGGTCGCCGACGACATCCCGGTGCTCAAGGTCGACAACACCGCCGTGCGCAACGCCCAGCTGGAAAAGCTGAAAAGACTCAAGGCTGAACGGAACGAAGCTGAGACGCAGGCCGCGCTCGATGCGCTGGAAGCCGGCGCCCGCGCCGACGGCAACCTGCTGGAGCTGGCGGTCAACGCCGGCCGGGCCAAGGCCACCGTCGGCGAGATCAGCTATGCTCTGGAAAAGGTCTTTGGCCGGCACCGGGCGGAGATCAAGTCGATCACGGGGGTCTATGTGTCCGAGGCCGGATCCAACGCGCTGGTCAGCCGCGCCAAGGCGATGGTCGAGGCCTTCGAACAGGCCGACGGCCGCCGCCCGCGCATCCTGATCGCCAAGATGGGCCAGGACGGCCACGACCGCGGCCAGAAGGTCATCGCCACGGCCTTCGCCGACCTGGGCTTCGACGTCGACATCGGCCCGCTGTTCCAGACCCCGGCCGAGGCCGCTCGCCAGGCGGTCGAGAACGACGTCCATGTCGTCGGAGCCAGCTCGCTGGCCGCCGGCCACCTGACCCTGGCCCCCGACCTGATCGCCGAACTGGGCAAGCAGGGCCGGCCGGACATCATGGCCGTGATCGGCGGCGTGATCCCGCAGCAGGACTGGCAGGCCCTCAAGGACGCCGGCGTCGCGGCCATCTTCCCGCCCGGCACGGTCATCGCGGAGTCGGCCATCGAACTGCTGGAGAAGCTGAACCGGCAGCTAGGCTACGAGCAGGTGCAGGCGGCGGAGTAGCGGTCCGGCGACGAGCGTGGCGGCCGGAATGTGACGGACTCGACCCCTCGCGTTTTCATGGTATGCTCCGGCTATGAACGCCAAAGCTGAACATCGCCTCGCACGATGCGCTGCCGCCCTTCTGGTCGGCGCCCTCCTTTGGGCTCCACCGGCCTTTGCACGGGGGGACGGCGTCGGGACGCCGCGCACGCCCGCGGAGGCCAGGCTACGGTTGGCGAAGCGGCTCGCCGCATTGGATGTCGGCGCGACCCCACCGCTCCTTTCGGGCCCCAACGACGCCGCGCTGCTGCGGGTCGCGCTCGACCCATCCGATCTGCCTCCGGTCACGGCCTCGGACCTGGGCACAGGCCTCGACAGTTGCGAGGTGTCCAACCGCTACAACATCGCGCTGATGTTTGTCGGGAGCCGGAAGAATGAACTGAAGGACGCGACGCCTGAAGATGCCGCCCGGATCATGGCCGAGCGGTCGCGGGTCAACGCAGTGCGCTACCAGGATGAACTGGCTTTGTCGCTGCGCTTCACGGCGACCTGCATGGCCCGGCTGGTCGCGCCCTCGGCGGCGTTCTGGGATTCGCTGCCCCCGGCCGACCGCACGCAAATCCGTCTCGATGGCCTCAGGCAGGTCAGGCGCGGGATGGCCAACGTCTATATCGGACTGGTCATGACGCAGGCCGACCCATCGAGCCGACCGTCCAACAAGGCGCTCATGCTGGATGCCCTGCTCGCCAACAACGCGCGGCTCGCCCAGGGCCTGACGCCCGACGACCGGCGAGGCGTCATCAACGCCATCAACAGCTATCTGCCAAGCGTCAGCGGCGACGCGAAGACCGGCCTGGTCCGATTGCGGGATGAACTGGCGGCGCTGCCCTGCCTGCAGCTCTGCGCACTCTAGCTGACTCCCGTCAGCCCTGAATCGACCGCCAAGGTCTGCCCCGTCACGTACACCGCCTCATCAGACATGACGAACAGCGCCGCGTAGGCGATCTCCGAGCCGGTGGCCTGTCTCCCGAAAAACTGAGGCGCCGTGCGCCGGCCCGCGCCGGGCCTGGGTCGCGCTGCGGTCAGGCCCGGCGCGGGGCCCGGTTGACCGCGTTGACGATGAACATCAGCAACACGATGACGCCCGCGGCGATCGGCAACCCGACGGTCTGGCCGGCCAGGGACAGCGTCGCGTCCTTGAACGCCGGCCACCAGCCATGGCTCAGGGTCTCGCCGAAGTCGGACAGCCAGACGGCGGCGATCAGCGCGACGAGCAGCACCCAGCTGACCCAGCCCAGGCCCCGGCCGCGCTTCAGCCGCTCCCGCTGGACCCTTTCGATGTGCGACGGCGGAATGCCATGCCGCGCCTCGATGTCCTTCTGAAGGGCGTTGGCGGCCATCAGGTGGCCCTGCCACAGCATGTCGGCGATATCGGGCAGCAAGGGCAGAGGCACGCCGGACATCAACACATCGATGCCGAGCACCCCGGCCATCCTGGCCACCGAGGTGAAGCTCGCTCCTGACCGGATCGCCAGATACAGCAGATAGACCGCCGCCCCGCCGCTGTAGAGCAGGCCCGCGCCCGGTATCCAGGCCAGCAGGCCGTCGACGCCGACGCCGAACGGCCCGAAGCCGATCACCCGGTCGGACAGCTTCTTGACCGTCTCGGCCGACTTCCAGGCGCTGTGAGCGATTTCGCGGGTCATGGGACGCTAACCTAGGTCGGGCCCGCCGGGTTCCGCTAGGGGAAAGATGCGTGGGCGAGGATCGGCGCCGCTGATCATCTTTTGGCGGACCTGCCCTGATGTCTTGATGGAATGATGCGCTCCGGACCGGGAACTACACCAGCTGTTCCACGGGACAACTTGAACTGTCGCCGTCAGACCTTCGGCGACTTGCCGAGGAACACCACGCGGCGCTTTTCCTTGCCGGCGCGGACGCGGGCCATCAGGTCGCGGTATTCCGACGAGCTCTGGGCCTGTTCTCGGCTGCCCTCGAAATAGATCGTCTCGTCCATGTGGCGCAGCAGCAGGTCGGCCGCCCACTTGTGGCCGGTGAACAGGGCGTCGATGACGCCGCCGGCCTTCGGGATGAACGGGGCGAGGGTGTCGACGGCCAGGATCAGGGCCATCTCGGCCACGACCATCGGCGCGGCGCGGGCGCGCACGGCGTCGATGCACAGCACGATCCCCGCGCCGCCGCTGTAGGCGCCGCCGGCCCAGGGCACGAAACCGAGCAACGCGTCGAGACCAAAGCCGAACGGCCCGATCTTGACGATGCCGTCGGACATCTTCTTGGTCCGGTCGATACTGGTCTTGATGTTGTGCAGATCGAGGTGCGATCGGGCGAGGAACATCACGGCGTCTCCCGACGGCACAGGGAGAGCCGTCGCAGGGCGCCACTGTGCAATAAGCCTGTTCGCTCAGGAAGGGCGGGGGCGTGCTTTTCACGCAACGACGGCGGCGTTTGCGCCGGAAATTCGCCCGTCAGGAGAACCCTCGCCGTTCGGGGCGTTTAGCCTTAATACTCGCAGGTCGCTTGCCGGGAGATCTCCATGCTCATCACGACCACCCCGTTCATCGAGGGTCGGCCCGTGAAGGAATACAAGGGCGCGATCTACGCCCAGTCGATTCTGGGCGCGAACGTCGTTGTCGACCTTCTGGGCGCGATCCGCGACTTCATCGGCGGCCACTCCAGGTCCTATGAGCGCGTCCTGGCCCGCGCCCGCGAGGACGCGATGAAGAACCTCGAGAAGGAAGCCGAGAAGCTCGGCGCCAACTGCATCATTGCCGTCGATCTCGACTACAACACCGTCGGCCCCCAGGCGCAGATGCTGATGGTTTCGGTTTCGGGAACGGCCGTCGTCATCTAGACCGGGCCCGTGAGCTCGATCCCTGACATCACCGCCCTCGAACGCGGCATTCTCGCCGGCGAGCGCGCCGCGCTGGCGCGCGCCATCACCCTGGTCGAAAGCCGCCGGGCCGATCACCAGGCGGCGGCGCGGGCGCTGCTGGAGCGGCTGATGCCGCACACGGGCAAGGCGCAGCGCATCGGCATCACCGGCGTCCCCGGCGCCGGCAAGTCGACGACCATCGAGGCGCTCGGCTGCAACCTGACCGCCGCCGGCCATCGCGTGGCGGTGCTGGCCGTCGACCCCTCGTCCAGCCGAAACGGCGGCTCGATCCTCGGCGACAAGACCCGCATGGAGCGGCTGGCTGTCGACCCGGCCGCCTATATCCGCCCCTCTCCGTCCGGCGGCACCCTGGGCGGCGTCGCTCGCAAGACCCGCGAGGCGCTGCTGTTGTGCGAGGCCGCGGGCTTTGACGTGGTGATCGTCGAGACGGTCGGCGTCGGCCAGTCCGAGACCGTCGTCGCCGACATGGTCGACATGTTCCTGGCCCTGTTGATCCCGGGCGGCGGCGATGAACTGCAGGGCATCAAGAAGGGCCTGATCGAGATCGCCGACCTGATCGTGATCAACAAGGCCGACGCCGATCCGGACCGGGCCGAGCGGTCGGCGCGTGAATACCGCACGGCGCTGCATATCCTCACCCCCGCGTCGCCGGACTGGACGCCGCCGGTGATCACAGCGTCCGGGCTCAGGAACGACGGCCTCGACCGGCTGTGGAGCCAGATCGAGCGGCATCGCGAGGTCATGGGCGCCAACGGCGAGCGGGCGGCGCGGCGGGCGGCGCAGAACACCCGCTGGATGTGGGCCATGGTCAGCGATCGCCTGGAAGAGGCGTTCCGGAGCGATCCGGCGGTCGCGGCCCTGTCCCATGATCTGGAGCTTGAGGTCCGGCAGGGCCGTCTGCCCGCGTCTGCCGCCGCCGACCGGCTGTTGAAGGCCTTCGGCCTCTGGATCCCCCCTTGTTAAGGGTGAGCGCGCGGCGCGGCCCCGAGACTATGGAGCGTCATTCCCGCTTGAGACAGCCCATGCCCATAGCGCTTGTCGCCCTGCTGATCGCCGGAGAGCTTGTCTCGACGGCTCCCCCTGCGCTCCCGGCTTCAGCCGCCAATGTCCCCGCGCCGTCTTCGCCCGCCAGCGCCCCAAAGGGCGTCGTCGGCGTAGACCTGCCGGCCTTCCCCACGCCGGCAAGGACTCAGGGTCTTCGCGACAGGCCTGGCCCGCCGCCCGGCGACCAGCCATCGCAACAGCCGGGCTTCGAGTTCGGCGATCCGTTCCGCCAGCGAACACCGCCGACGGCGTCATCGTCGGCGTCCCCGGACACCGAGGGGTCTCGTTGCCGACGCAAGGAGACCGCCAACGGCTTCACCTACGCCTGCGGCGACCCGGAGGCGGCGCGCGAGCGGGAGAAGGAGGCCGAACGCTTGCTCAACAACCAGCTGTTTCCGCACTGAAGCGGCGCGGCTTCAGGTCCCGGCCAGTCGCCCCCCTTTCTG
>CANJYY010000171.1 GCA_947479185.1 Caulobacteraceae bacterium | reverse complement strand
TTGAACACACGGGCGATCCCGGCCATGGCGGCGACATCGGCCTCGACCTGATAGCTCAGCAGGCGGCGTCGACGATCAGCGCCGCGCCTGAGCCAGGCGAAGCTCATCTCGTGCTCGCCGAGATCCTCGAACTCCTTGGCCAGGGCGTAGCTGATCGCGACCTCGCCAGGGCCGGTCAGCCGCTGGCGCGTGGCCTGGAGCAGGCCCGCGGTGTGGTTCGACCCGGGGGTCTGGCGCCGGAGCGTCGACCGGTTCTGCCAGGCGTCGTGATCCTCGGGGTCGAGCTGGATGACCCGGTCCAGAAGCGTCTCCGCCTCGGTCGTCTGTCCCAGCGCGATCAGCGCGGTCGCGAGATTGTACAGGCAGCGCGGGTCGTCGGGCGTCAGGGCGGCCGCGCGGCGATAGCAGCGCGCCGCGTCGGCCGACCGGGCGCAGTGGGTGTAGTGCTCGCCCAGATGCTGGAGCAGCCGTGCGTCCTCGCCCGCCCTGGCTTCGAGAGAGGCCAGCCGGGCGAGGGCGTCGCCGATGCGACCGTCACGGATGAGCGGAGCAACACCGCCCAGCTCACCCATCACGTCGTCCCTGATCGCCAGGCTGGCCATCCCGATTCTAGAAGCTGAAGTCGATCGACAGGCCGAGGGTCCGGGGCAGCGAGATGAACTGCTTGGACCCGTTGCCATAGTAGCCGACGGCCGGGCGCGTGCCCATGTAGGCCTCGGTGAACTCGCCCGTCACGCCGTCTTCGTTGAAGATGTTCTTCACGAAGAAGGTCGCCGCCCAGGGGCCCTTCGTCACGGTGGCCGAGGTGTTCCAGATGGTGAAGCCCGAGAGTTCGGTATTGAACTTGGGACCACCGATCGCGTTGCGGGTGGAGGACTGGTAGTAGCCGCCGCCCCGCGCGACGAGCGTCATGTCTCCGGGCAGGGACCAGGTGTAGTCCGCCGCCAGGGTGATCGCATGTTCCGGCGTGCCGGGCAGATGGGAGCCATCCGTTCCGAGCACCGTCCCGAGCGGGCTGACCACGTTCTCGCTGAGACGGGCGTTGGTGTAGGTGTAGCCCAGCGAATAGTGGAGGGCGTCGGTCGGCCGTCCGTCGATCGAGGTCTCGACGCCGTAGGTCCGCGCCTTGCCGCCGTTCTGGACGACATAGAAGCCCCAGTTCGGCGTGGCCGTGTTCAGCTGGATGTCATCCCAGTCGACATAGAAGACCGCCGCGTCATAGACGAACGATCCCATGCGGCCCTTCACGCCGGCCTCGTAGTTGACCACCGCGTCGGACTTGTAGGTCTGCCAGCGGGGATCCTCGGCGAAGTTGCCGGTCAGCGGCACAGCGTTGGAGCCGCCCCGGCGATAGCCCTGCGAAACGGTGGCGTAGAACAGGCCGTCGTCGCTGAAGGTCCAGGCCAGGTTGCCCTTGAACAGCGCCTTGCTCTCGGACGAGGTGAAGCGCGCGGTGACCGGCTGGCTGAGCGAGGTATACAGCGGCACGTCGATGAACGTCGTGTTGACCGCCTCGTTCTCGAACCAGCGAACCCCGCCGGTCAGGGCCAGGGTGTCAGTGGCGTGCCAGGTCAGCTCGCCGTAGACGGCCTTTTCGGTGAAGTCCTCGTGACGGCGATAGGCGAAGTCCTGATCGCCGGCGACCGCCGACGGGAAGCCGCTCCAGATGTCCCACCAGCGCTTGAACCCGCGCAGGTAGCTCCCCTGCGTGCCGACCAGCGTGTCTTCATTGAAGTAGACGCCGACCACCCAGTCGAAGTCGCCGCCCGCCTTCGAAACCAGGCGGATTTCCTCGATGGTCGCCTCGTCCGAGTAGCCGCGGACCGCCGAGGCCATCGGCCGGGGATAGTTGTAGTAGAAGCTGAGGAAGCCGGCCTGGGCGTAGAAGCCGGTGTTCTCGCTGACGCTGTCACCCTCGTGGCTGTAGACCGAGGTCGAGGAGGTCAGGGTGGCGAACCCCAGATCGATATTCATTTCCAGCGCGGCCAGGCTGACGTCGCGCGACGACGGCTCAAGCTGCACCGATCCGTTCTCGTAGTCGCCGTAGCGGTTGCCGTTGCCGTCGAGGCCGCGTGTGACCTGACGGCGGCCGCCGACCTCGTCGGATTGCTGACTGTAGGTCAGGGTGGCGTTGAAGGTTTCGTTCGGTTCGAACAGCAGGGCCACGCGGGCGAAGCTGATCTCGACCGTGTCGGCGTCCTTCTTGCTGGTGTAGGACGCGTTGGGCGACAGCACGCCGCTGGGCGCGGCCGGCGCACCCGTGCTGTCGAGGACATAAAGGTTCGTGTAGTCGGTGAGCCCGGGGTAGTCGATCTGGCTGAAGGTGGCCCGCAGCGCGAACACGTCGCCGAGCGGCAGGTTGAGGGTCAGGTCGCCGGCCCAGCCGACGCTGCCGGAGCCCTCTACCTTGCTCGCCGTGATGTTCGCGGCGCCGCCGAACTCGCCGAGCTTCGGCGCGCGGGTGATGTAGCGGACGGTGCCGCCGAGCGAACCGGAGCCGTACAGCGTGCCCTGCGGCCCGCGCAGCACCTCAACCCGGTCGAGGTCCTTCAGAAGGAAGCCGGCGAACAGGGGCGTATCGTTCTGGTAGGTCGACACCGGGGCGACGCTGGAGACCGCGTAGTCGCCCAGGGCGTTGCTGTCGACGTTGATCCCGCGGATCAGCACGTTGTTGACCACGCCGCCGTTGCGATAGCCGCGATCGACCACCGAGACGCCGGGAATGCCCCGCATCAGCTCGGTCGCGTCGAGCATCTTGCTCTTCTCGATCGCGTCGCCGGAGACGGCGGAGATGTTGTAGGGCACCTCCAGGACGCTCTGCTCGCGACGGTTCGCGGTGACCACGATTTCGCCGACCGTGGTGTCCTTGGCCTCCTGCGCGGCGGCGCCGCCGGCGGACGCCAGAGCCATGACCAGCGCACCGATCGATGCGGCGCCTCTCAGGTTCGACTTGTTCATCTCAATCCCCCTCGTTTCAGGCAGCCCTGCTGCCGTTCCCTGCCGGACGCGCGACGCGCGCGCCGGCGCCACGCCTACGTCTTGATGACTCTCAACACCGGCGCCGTCGGCCGCTCAGACCCCGGCTTCTGTAAAGGCCCCAGTCCAGAGAAGGTCGGCGACGCGGCAAATCCGTCCCGGTAGGGCGGAAATTCAATCGGGTTGTCGCGCAGGCTCTTCAGGG
The DNA here is from genome assembly GCA_947479185.1 of Caulobacteraceae bacterium. Lineage (GTDB taxonomy): Bacteria > Pseudomonadota > Alphaproteobacteria > Caulobacterales > Caulobacteraceae > Caulobacter. The sequence goes on along the minus strand of CANJYY010000171.1, from coordinate 2,931 downwards.
GCTGTCCCAGCCCGTGCCAGCCGCGCTCGCGCACCCGTGTAACCTGATCCAGATCCAGCTCGACGGCGATGACCTCGTGCCCAGCGCCGGCCTGGTGAATGACTTCGCCGCCGGGTCCGAACACGCCGGACAAGCCGACCCCGAGGGAGCCGGCGGTATTGATGTCGACGAAGAAGACCTGGTTGGTCACCGCGCTGGCGCGCGCGATGGCCAGTTCGGCCTCCCGGTCGATAGTGTTGGTCATGCCGGGGTGGATGATCACCTCGGCGCCCATCCAGGCGAGGGTTCGGGTCGTCTCCGGGAACCACATGTCATAGCAGATCGACATGCCGAACCGGCCGACGCCGGGCACGTCGAAGACCACGAACTCGTTTCCGGGAGTGACGCCCTGTTCATAGGGCAGGAAGGGATAGATCTTGCGGTAGCGGGCGACGACCTGGCCGGTCGGGTCAATCACCGGCGCGGTGTTGTAGACCCGGCCGCCGTCGGCCTCGAACAGCGAACCGGGCACCAGCCAGACGCCGGCGGCGCGGGCCGCTTCGCACATGCGGGCCTCGGCCTCGCCGGGCAGGGGCTGGGCGTTGGCGGTAGATGCCCCGAACATGCACAGTTCGCCGAGCACCACCATGTCGACCCACGGCAGGCGCGCCTTCACGGCCGCGACTTCGGCTGCGATCCGGGCCCCGTTGTCGCCTCTGTCGAGCTGCAGTTGAAGGCCGGCGATGCCAATGGGACGCATGGGAACTCTCTTCGCGGGTCACATGGACCGGAGCGATGAGAGTGACCGTGGTAGCGGCTGTCACATAGCGCCAGTCGCCGGCTACTGATGGGGCCAGATTGGCAGCCACACGCCGCCAATGATCAATCTGGACCCAGCCCGTCAGGCCGTCGCGGCGCGCCTTATGACCGCCGCGTCGACAAGTCGTCCCCCGGCGTCGAACCAGCCGATGCGGTCGCCGACAATGGTCGTCATCAGACGCGAGGTCTCGCCATAGGACCACCGCTCCCACTGACGGCACCAGAAGTCGCCCTCGACCCACCAGCGCCCTTCGTCGCAGTCCTCATTGGCGTAGCCGGCGCGACCGACCATCTGGCCATCGGGCAGCAACTCGATCGTGCAGGGATCGCCGTAGACCGTTTTGCACAGCAGCGTGGCGCCGGACATCGTGGCCTCCAGCGCCGGTCCCGAGAGCCGCGCCTCGGCGGTCTCCGGAAAGGCGCGGGCCGTTCCCGGCAGGTCCCTCATCAGGTCGGCCAGCACCGCCACGCCCTGCCGGATGTGGTCGAGCGGGAGGCTGGTGACGCCCAGGCGGAAGATGGTCCGAGGGGCCTTGTTGTCGGCATAGTAGGGACCGACCGGCTCGATCAGCACGCCACGTCGCTCCGCCTCGGCCGCGAACTCGTCGAAATCGAGATGATCCGGCCCCCGCACCCAGTAGGTGGCCCCGCCGCGCAGCGGCGCGATGGCGACGGATTGCTGCAGATAGTGATTGAGGGCGTCGCGCAGCGCGGTGCGACGCTCCCGGAACAGCCGGCCCAGCCGCATCATGGTCGCGTCGTAGTGGCCCATGGCCAGGAAGTGGGCCGCCGCCCTCTGGTTGTTCAGCGGCGGATGCCGGATGGACAGGTGGCGGAGCCTGCGAGCCTCGGCGATCACATCGGCCGAAGCGACCATGAAACCCAGCCGCAGGCCCGGTCCGAGCACCTTGGAGAAGCCGGCGACATAGATCACCCGGTCATCCCGATCCAGACTGCGCAGCGCCGGGCAGGCCTCGTCGAGGTAGTTGGTCTCGCAGGCGAAATCGTCCTCGATGATGACCAGGTCACGCGCGGCGGCCTTCTTGAGCAGCGCCTCGCGGCGGGCCTGGGTCATCATCACGCCGGTGGGAAACTGATGACTGGGCGTGACATAGACCAGGTCGCAGTCGTCCAGCCGCCGGTCGACGACCAGCCCCTCGTCGTCGACGGGTTGGTGGACCAGCCGCGCGCCACGGTCCATGGCCAGCCGGCGCATGTCCGGATAGCCCGGGTTCTCGATGGCGACCACGCTGGTCCGGTCGATCAGCATCCGGCTGACAAGCGACAGCGCCTGCTGCGCCCCGACCGTCACCAGGATCTCGTCCGGTCGGGCCTGGATGCCCCGCCGCGGCAGGACCTTGGTGCGGATTTCCTCGATCAGCATCGGATCGTCCGCATCGCCGCCGTCCATAGACCACTGGCCGATGTCGCCCACCGCCAGCGCCTGACGGCTGGCCTCGCGCCACTCGGCGACGGGAAACAGGGACGCGTCGAACAGGCCGTCGATGAATGGATAGGGGTATTGCCGCCAGTTGGGCGTCCGCCGGGCGACCGGCTCGTCGCCTTCGCCAGACTTGAACCGGTCGCGCCAGCGTGACGAGGGCGCGGGCTCCCGGCCGCCCGCCACGGACTGGACCGCCGTCAGGCCCCGCAGCATGTCGTGGTCGACATAGATGCCGCTGCGCTCACGGCTGACGAACAGCCCTTCGTCGAGCAGCTTCTGATAGGCCAGCGTCACCGTATTGCGCGCCACGCCCAGTTGGGCCGCCAGCGCCCTCGACGACGGCAACCGCTTGCCTGGCGGAAAGGCGCCGGCGCAGGCGGCCTCGACCAGCTTGCGGCGCACCTGATCCTGCAGACTGAGATCGCTGTCGGGATCGAGAAAGAGGAGCGGCCTGGACATGGCCGGAGTCTCGCCCGCCGTTGTCGGCCCTGTCCAGTGTGACCTGCCGCCGCCTGGACCGCCTGCACGCGGCGCCGGGCGCCCCTCTGCCTCAGCCCAACGTCCGCAGATGCTCCAGGCTGGCCTCGACGCTGGGCCAGCCGGGGGCCGGCGGGAAGTCGTGCTCGACGAAATAGTGCTCCGCGCCGGCGGCGTCCGCCGCCTGGATCAGGTTGGCGAAGTCAAAGGTC
>CANJYY010000170.1 GCA_947479185.1 Caulobacteraceae bacterium | reverse complement strand
GAGCGTCAGCACGAAGCCCCGCCGGCCGTCGGCGTCGACGGTCTCGCCACAGAGCCGGCCCGGCGCCTGGCGCACCAGCTTTTCCTTGCAGGCCAAGAGCCCGACGTAGGGGCCGCCGAAGTTCAGCGCGTTGCCGATCGACTGGCCCTCGGCCACGGCGATGTCGGCGCTCATCTCGCCCGGCGACTTGAGCAGGCCGTAGGAGACGGCTTCAGTGGTCACCACGATCAGCAGCGCCCCGGCGGCGTGGGCCGCCTCGGCGATCCTGGTCACATCGGTGGCGGTGCCGAACACGTTGGGGGTCTGGACCACGACGCAGGCAGTGCCGGCGTCGATGGCGGCGATCACCGCGTCCTCGGCGTCGACGGCGGCGGTCAGGGCGACGACCTCCATGCCCTCGGCATGGGCCAGGGTCTGGGTGGTGCGGACGTAGTGGGGATGCACGCCGCCGGACAGCACCGCCCGGTTCCGCTTCGTGACCCGCTTGGTCATCATCACCGCCTCGGCGCAGGCGGTGGAGCCGTCGTAGAGCGAGGCGTTGGCGATTTCCATGCCGGTCAGGGCCGCGACCTGGGTCTGGAACTCGAACAGCACCTGCAGCGTGCCCTGGGCGATCTCGGGCTGGTAGGGCGTGTAGCTGGTCAGGAACTCCGACCGCTGGATCAGATGGTCGACGGTCGCCGGGACGTGGTGACGATAGGCGCCGGCGCCGCAGAAGAAGGGGACCGATCCGGCCGCGACGTTCTTCCCGGCCAGGGCGGCCAGCTCACGCTCGACCTCCAGCTCGCCGGCGACCATCGGCAGGTCGACGAAGCCGTCGCGGCGGGCGGAGGCCGGCACGTCGACGAACAGGGCGTCGATCGAGTCCACGCCGATGTCGCCCAGCATCTGGACGCGGTCATCGGGGGTCAGGGGGAGGTAGCGCATGCGGCTGTTACCTTGGCTGTCATCCCGGCCGCAGCGAAGCGGAGAGCCGGGACCCAGAGGGGACGTCAGGCTGGGTCCCGGATCGGCCTTCGGCCGTCCGGGATGACAGCGCTACAGGGTGGCGAGGAACGCTTCGTAGGCCGCGCGGTCCATAAGGGCCTCGACCTGCGACGGGTCGCTGACCTTGATCTTCGCGAACCAGCCGCCGGCTTCCGGCGCGGCGTTGACCGTCTCGGGCGCGTCGCCCAGTTCGGCGTTGGCCTCGACCACTTCGCCCGACACAGGGGCGTAGACGTCGGAGGCGGCCTTGACGCTCTCGACCACGGCCATGCCGTCGCCCTGGGTCAGGGTCTTGCCGATGTCGGGCACCTCGACGAACACCACGTCGCCCAGCTGCTCGGCGGCGTAGGCGGTGATGCCGACGGTGGCGATGTCACCGTCGAGGGCGACCCATTCGTGATCCTTGGTGAAACGCATGGCTGGACCCTCTCTCAGACTTTGCGGACGTAGCGGTTGGGGACGAAGGGCATGGCGACGACCTCGGCGGCCCCCGCCCGGCCGCGGACGATGACGTTCAGCTTGGTTCCCGCGGCCGACAGGGCCGGCGGCACGAAGCCCATGGCGATGGGGCAGCCCAGCGAAGGGGCGAAGCCGCCGCTGGTGACCACGCCCACGACCTTGCCATTGATGTCGGCGATCTCGGCGCCCTCGCGGGCCGGCGGGCCGCCCAGCACCTTCAGGCCGACGCGGACGCGGGCCGGGCCCTCGGCCAGCTCCCGGACGATGCGGGCGGCGCCGGGGAAGTCCTGGGCGTCGCGGCGCTTCTTGGACACGGCGAAGGTCAGGCCCGCCTCGACCGGGCTGACCGTCTCGTCCACGTCGTGGCCATACAGCGGCAGGCCGGCCTCGAGCCGCAGCGAGTCGCGGGCGCCCAGGCCGATCGGACGAACGCGCTCGTCCTCCAGCAGGGTGTTCCAGATGCGCTCCGCCGCGTGGCCCGGCACGGAGATCTCGTAGCCGTCCTCGCCGGTGTAGCCCGAGCGGGAGATCAGCACATCGACGCCGAACCCGGTCGTTGCCCAGCTGTCCATGAACACCTTGTCGGCGCACTCGGGGATGTGGGCCTTGAGCACGGCGACGGCCCTGGGCCCCTGCAGCGCCAGCAGCGCGCGGTCCTCCAGACGGTCAATGGTCACCTGCGGCGCCAGTTCGTCGTCCATGACGTGGAAGTCATTGTCCTTGCAGGCGCCGTTGACGATGACGAACAGGCCGTCGTCGTCAGGCCGCGAGGCCATCAGGTCGTCGATGATGCCGCCCTTGCGGTTCAGCAGCAGGCTGTAGCGCTGCTTGCCGGGGGCCAGGCCGATGAAGTCGCCGGGGGTGATCTCCTCGAACGCCGAAAGGGGCGACACGCCGCGCAGCCGGGCCTGGCCCATGTGCGAGACGTCGAACAGCCCGGCGCTCTCGCGGGTCCAGAGGTGCTCCTTGAGCACGCCGTCGCGGTACTGCACCGGCATGGCATAGCCCGCGAACGGGACCATGCGCGCGCCTGCGGCGACATGCGCGTCATAGAGCGGGGTCTTCTTGAGGTCGTCGTCAGACACGCGGAGCTCCGGCGGGGTCGATGCGGCTCACCGGGTCTGATGACCAGGCGATTCGCCCCCGCTGTCTTGGAGCCTGAGAGATTTCAGGTCGCGACTGCGGCCCTTGCTCCTTCGGCGCACCGCGGATGCGGCGCTTTCCAGCGTTTCACGTGTCGCGCGGTCCGTTTGCCTGAGCGTTTCCGGGGCGGTTGCGCCTTCGGCCTCGGGACGAATCCCGATGTCTCCCGCGAGACCGGGGTTAAGTGCGGGAGGCGGGGCGGGGAGTCAACTGCGGCGGGCGCGCTACAGCCCCAAACCCCCGAACCAGTCGTCCTCGCCGATCGGCGGGCCGGGCGGGGTGCGGGGGGCGGCTTTCAGGGCGTCGGCGAGGGCGGTCAGGCGCGCGGGGTCCGGGTCGAGCAGGATGGCGGCGAGGTCGCGGGCCTGGGCGACATCGGCGGGTTCGCCCTTCGCCTTGCGCAGGCTGCGGCCATAGTCGACCAGCGCCGCGCGGACCAGGGCGGCGGCCGTCGGCGACAGGGCCTTGTCGCGCTGCACGGACGCGAGCGTTGTCACCAGCCGATAGCGGACGCGGCGAGAGATCTCCGCCTGACGGCCCGAGGCGGGGACGCTGACGGCGGCGAAGCTCTTTGACAGCAGCTCCTCGACGCCGGGCTGGCCCGGATCGCGGCGGCGGGCCTCGACCAGCCGGTTGAGGCGGGCCGGGGCGAACAGGTCCTCGAACACCTGGCGGGCGACCACGTCGGCGGCCGTGGTCACATCGAACACCGGCCCCTGTTCGAACAGCTCGATGCTGGTCTGTTTGGCGAGGGTCGTCGACTGGCTCACCGTCAACAGGTCGAGCAGGCCGTCGCCGAGGTCGAGCTCGGCCGGGCTGACGGTCGAGAGCAGGGCGTCGATCGCCTGGCGCTGGCGGGCGGCCGGGACAGGGGTCGAGGCCTCGTGGCCGTCGCCGCGCACGCCGTAGGTGAAGTCGACCCCGCCGACCAGCTTGGCCGTCGCGTCGATCTGGTAGCGGTGGAACAGGTAGATCGGCACGATGCGCCGGCGCAGGTCGGCCACCGGCGCGCCGGCCGGCAGGCTGGCGAGGCCGAACCGCGACAGGGCCATGCGGCGGATGTCCATCAGGTGCTGAAGCTCGGCGACCGGGTCGGCGCCGTTGTCCCACACCGCGCCGAACGGCTGGGCCGTGTCGGGCGAGCGGGCGTCATCGTCGGAGACGAACCGTAGGCCCCCGGCCAGGGCCTGGTCGACCATGGAGGACAGTTGCGCGCGCCCGGCCGCGCCGGGGGCGACCTCACCATACAGCCAGGTGATGGCGAATTTGTCCCAGGCCCCGACGCCGACGCCGTAGGCGTCCGACAGGTCGAGCTCGCCGTCGCGGACGGTGATCAGCGGCGCCGGATAGTCCATCACCGAGGCCCGGCCGTAGGTGCTGGCGGCGAAATTGTGCTGCAAGCCGATGGAATGGCCGATCTCGTGGGTGGCCAGCTGCCGCAGGCGAGCGAGCGCGACCTGGATCGGATCGTTGGATCCGCCCTTGCCGGTCTTGTCCGCGCCGACCAGGCCTTCGAAGATGATCCGGTCCTGGCGCACGCGCTGGGAGCCGAGCAGGACGTCGCCCTTGACGATCTCGCCCGTGCGCGGGTCGACCACCGAATGGCCGTACGACCAGCCGCGGGTCTCGCGGTGGACCCAGTTGACCACATTGTAGCGGGCGTCGAGCGGGCTGACGCCCTCCGGCAGGATTTCCACCCGGTAGGCGTCGATGTAGCCGGCGGCCTCGAAGGCGTCGGCCCACCACTTCGCGCCGTCCATCAGCGCCGAGCGCACCGGCTCGGGCGCGCTGCGGTCGATGTAGAACACGATCGGCTGTTTGACGGTCGAGCGGGCGGCCGTCGGGTCGGTCTTCTCCAGCCGGAAGCGGTGGACCAGTTCCAGCACCATGCCCTCACCCAGAGGCGCGGTGTAGTCGCTGACGGCATGGTCGATGACGCCGACGCGCGGGTCGTTGAAGCGTGGCTCGAAGCCGGCCCCGGGCAGGGCGACCAGCGAATGGTGCAGGATCAGGGTGACGGCGCGGGCGTCGGGCAGGATGCCGCGCACCTCGGGGCCGGGGTTGTCGCTGACAAAGGTCTCGGTGGCTTCCAGCTCGAGGTTCTTCGGGAAGGCGGCGACCGTGGCCGTGTCGGGATAGCTGAGCTCGGCGGCCAGGCGGAAGTCGCCCTGGTCGCTGGCGCGCAGCTGGCGGGCGATGCCCTGGGCGTCGCGGGTAAGGAATCCCGAGATGTCGATCAGCACCGCGCCGTCGGCGTCCTCGGCGACCACATCGGTCGACCAGACGGTCGAGACGGCGAAGGACTCGCGCACGGCCTGGCGCTCGTCGGCCGAGCCGCGCTCGCCGATGAAGCTGTAGTTCTCGAACTGCACGACCATCTTCCCGCCCGCGCGGCGGAACACCAGCACCTGGGTGTCGCCGGGCGCCGAGCGGTCGAGGCCGACCGGGTTGGAGCCGAGGCCGGCCCGCAGGTAGGTCTGGTAGAGGTAGCGACCCTGGACGCCGTCGGCGTCGGCCGGGGGCAGGCGCAGCAGCACCTTGCCGTCCTTGCGGTTGACGAAAACCGGCAGCAGGCCGTCGTGGCGCACCAGCCCCTCGACCGCCTTGGCGATCGGCCTGGCGCCATCGCCCGCCGCGGCCATTGGCCCGACCATGACGCCGCACAGGGCGAGAACAATCCCGAAGACGCGAATGCCGGACACGCTGAATTCCCCCAGTCGAAGCGGCGACTATGGCGCGATCGGAAGGCCTTGGGGAGGCCTGCGTCCTTCAGGATGTCGTTCGCGGTGTGGCGACTCTTGGTGCGGGGCACGGTGAGGATCCGTCCGGACGTCTCGTGGCGCCACCGCTCATGGCGGCCCTTGCCGCCAGCGATACGCGCCCAGCCCGCGGCGCGGAGCAGTCTGGAGAGGTCCGGATAGAAGTCGTGAGGCATCGGGCGCCAAACCCACCGTGGGATTGCCGGCTCACCCTATTCAACTTTTAGAGGCAAAACGAGCCTACGCGACCGTAAGGTCCAGGGTCCGGTTCGCGCGAACCTCGACCGGCACGGGACCCTTGATGCCCAGATTGTCAGCCAGCATTTCGGGCGCAAGGGCTGCAACGAGGTCCATGAACTCGCCGAGCGTGTCCGCCTCGACGTGCAGACCGGGAATATCGCTCGTCGATACCCATACCCCAGCCTCGGCATCCCAGTCAGCCTGGACGTGGAAGCGCTCGTTCATGCGCACATAATGTGCGCTTGCGGCTGAAACGGGAAGCCCGTCGCCCCTACATCCGCTCCGGCGTCTCGATGCCCAGCAGGTCCAGGGCGATCTCCAGCTGGCGCAGGGTCGTCGCGGACAGGGCCAGGCGCGAGGCGGCCACCGCGCTGTCTCCGGCCTGGAAGATCGGGCAGGCGGAGAAGAAGCGCGAGAAGCTCTGGGCCAGCTTGAAGGCGTGCTCGGCGATGAAGTTGGGGGCCTTCTTGTCGTAGGCCTCGACAAGCGCCGCGTCGAACGCGTCCAGCAGCATGGCCAGTTCGCG
>CANJYY010000169.1 GCA_947479185.1 Caulobacteraceae bacterium | reverse complement strand
GGCCCGGTCCTGTTCGTCCTCGGGCCGCTTGGCGGCGATATAAGGCGGCAGCGGCATGTGGCCATGGGTGTTGATGGCGATATCGAGGTCCGGGCCGGACAGATCGAAGGCCAGCTCGACCTCGCCGCCCTCGGCCTTGGCGACCAGGGTGGCGTCGAGCGCCGCCCCCTCGCAGGCCCGGTCGCCGGTCGCGCCGAAGCGGATGCGGTCGCCGGCCTTGAGCCGCTTGCCCGGCCGCATGAAGGCGCTCCAGCGGTCGGCCGCCAGCCGCTTGTGCAGCGTCGCCTCGACCACCACGGCATGACCGTCGCCGCCGCCCTCGGTCCGCGCCTCGCGCCGGCCGTCCAGCCGCGCGGGGATCACCCGCGTGTCGTTGAACACCAGGGCGTCACCCGCCCGCAGCAGCGACGGCAGGTCGCCGACCGTGAGGTCCTGGAGGTCCTCGCCAGGCCGCACGAGCAGCAGTCTCGCCGCCTCGCGCGGCGTGACCGGACGCAGGGCGATGAGGGTCTCGGGCAGATCAAAGTCGAAGTCGGCGACACGCATGGTGGCGGAAGCGCCACGCCGGCGGCTTCCCGTCAAGCGGGTGATGGACAATTCCGCAGGCCCGTGGCGTTGATGCGCCGACGAGTGAAGGGGAATTGCATGCGCTACCGGACTTTCGCCCTGGCCGCCGCCCTGCTGGCCGTGACGGCCGCCGGCTGCAATCGCAAGCCCGCCGAACAGGCCGCGGCCCCTGCCCCGGTCGCCGTGGCGCCCGCGCCGGCGCCGGTGGAGCCGACCATCCCCGTGGCCGCCGGCTACCACTCCCAGCAGGGGCTCGACGCCTCCGGTTATTACCTGAGCCCGACCAATGTGAAGGTCGGCGACTACCAGCTCACCCATCTGGCGCTCGGCGCGCCGAGCGATTTCAAGACCTGGGAGACCGGCGACCGCACCTCGACCTTCGGGCCGGTGCTGATCGCCTTCGATGACGTCACCAGCCCGATGGCCCCCAACGAACTGGGCGGCGAGGGCCACAGCGTCAGCGTGCGGGTGCTGCCCGACGCCTACAGCTTCGACGCCGGAAAACTGCAGTTCAAGGGCCACGACCCGAAGCTCGGCGAGGTGGTGTTCAGCGGCGCGTTCGACCAGGCCGCCCTGACGGCCGCCCGCGGAGAGGGCTCCAGTGGCGCGACCGTGCTGACGGGTGATCTGAAGGTGGGCAATGCGCCGGCGCGAAAGGTGTCCTTCACCTACTGGGTCGGCGACTGAACCCTCCGCTGACCGGGGCTGCATGAAGCCTGCATTCCGCCCGTGCTAGAGCTGACCTGTGACGACGATTCTGAAGCCCCTCATCGATATCCTGCGCGCGCTGGCCCTGCTGCTGGCGGCGGCCGTCGGCGTTCTGGGCTTGGCGGCGCTGGGCGGGGTGTTCAGCGACCGGCTGGACGTGCTGGCCCATTTCGCCCCGATCTGGCTGGGCGGCGGGATCGTGGCGGCGCTGCTCTGGGCCGCCAGCGGCCGCAAGGGCCGCACCACGCCGGCGCTGGCGCTGGTCGCCGCCCTGTCGGCGCTGATCCTGATGGTCCCCGAACTGACCGCCGCGGCGACGCAGAAGCGGGTCGAGCCTGACGGCGACACCCTGACGCTGGTGCAGTTCAACCTGTGGGGCCGCAACCGCGACCCCGGCGCCACCTTCCGCTGGATCCTGGCCACCGACCCGGACATCGTGGTCATCGAGGAAGGCTTCGACCGGTCCGGCGGCATCCCCAGGAAGCTGGCCCGGCGCTATCCCTACCGGACCACCTGCGCCGCGCCCTGGCCCTGTTCGACGATGATCCTGGCCAAGCGCCGGCCGGTCGCCGCCGGCGGCCTGGCGACAGTGGTGTCGGACGCGCAGCTGTCAGGGGCCTGGGCCACCTTCCGGGATCGACGCGGGCCGTTCACGGTCGTCGGCGTCCACTACACCTGGCCCTTTCCCGCCGGCCCGCAGCAGCAGCAGACCCTGCGGCTGGCGAAGGTGCTGGAGCGCTTTCCGAAGGACCGTCTGATCGTCTCGGGCGATATGAACAGCACGCCGTGGTCCTTCGCGCTGCGGCGACAGGACCGGCTGTTCGGCCTGGAGCGCCGCACGCGCGCCCTGCCGACCTGGCCGGCCGGACAGTTCTCGCGGCTGCATATCACCCTGCCCGCGCCGGTGCTGCCGATCGACCAGGTCTACGCGGGCAAGGGCTGGCGCACCGTCTCCGTTCGGCGGGGGCCGAAACTGGGGTCGGATCACTATCCGGTGGTGGTCACCCTGGCGCCGGCAGCCTGATCCTCAGGCCGCCGGACTGGCGTCGTCAGGCGTCCGCCGCGACCTTCATCGAGACGATCTTGCCGGGCTGACGCGGGGGCTCGCCCTTGGGCAGGGCGTCGACATGGTCCATGCCGTCGACCACTTCGCCCCAGACCGTGTACTGGCCGTCGAGGAAGGTGGCGTCGTCCAGGCAGATGAAGAACTGGCTGTTGGCCGAATGCGGCGCGCTGGTGCGGGCCATCGAGCAGACGCCGCGATCGTGGCGGGCCTTGGAGAACTCGGCCTTCAGGTCAGGCTTCTTCGAGCCGCCCGAGCCGGTGCCGGTCGGGTCGCCGCCCTGGGCCATGAAGCCCGGGATCACGCGGTGGAAGACCACGCCGTCGTAGAAGCCCTCCCGCGCCAGTTCCTTGATGCGCTCGACGTGGCCGGGGGCCAGGTCGGGGCGCAGCTTGATCGTGACCAGGCCGGTGTCGGTGGTCAGCAGCAGGGTGTTTTCAGCATCGGTCGTCATGGGTTCAGTTCACTTCCGCAGGAATGGTCACATCACATAGCGAGAAGTCCGCGCCCTTGAGCTTGCGGACCCGCTGGATCTCGGCCTTGAACCACGCGCCGGCCGGGTCGATGACCCGGACCGTCGGCCGTTCGGCGGCGGGTATATCGGCCAGAACGCGGACGCGGTCCATCCGATCCTGCGGCGCGGGGACCGGTTCGCCGGTCTTGATGGCGCGGATCGCGTCCAGACCGCTGATCACCCGCCCGAACGCCGTGTAGCGCTTGTCGAGCGACAGATAGGGCTGGCGCATGAGGAAGAACTGGCTGTTGGCGCTGTCGGGGTTCTCGTCGCGGGCCATGCCGACGACGCCCGGACAGTAACTGCCCCAGGTCGCGACCTTTCCGTCCTGGGTCATGTCGTGCCAGCTCCAGGCCTGGCCGACGACCGGCAGCGACCTGAGGAAGCCCTCGTCCGTGCCCCAGGGACTGGCGGCGACGACCACGCCGGATGACGCGTCGCGGCGGAAGGTGAACTCGGCCTTCAGGTTGGGCAGGTCCGTGCCGCCCTCCCCCGTGTCCTGCGGGTCGCCGGTCTGGGCCATGAATCGATCAATGACGCGGAAGAAGGTCCGGCCGTCATAGGTCCCCTTGCGGGCCAGCACCTTGAGGCGCTCGACGTGGGCCGGGGCGACCTCCGGAATCAGCTCGACGACGACCCGCCCTTTGCTGGTGTCGATGACCAGGATGTTCTGCGGGTCCGGCGCACGCCAGTCGGCGGCGGCCGGGGCCTTCGGCTTCGCCATCGCCGCGGGGGCGACGAGGGTCAGGGCGGCGGCGAGCAGCAGGGTCGAGCGCATGGCGGCGGCCTCCTCAGCCGATCCTGACCGGCACGGCGATGTCGCAGGCCGAGCCGGCGCCGAGACCCGAGGCCCGGGCGTCGTCGAGGATGGCCTTGAACGACGGGCTGGCGGTGTTGAGCACCTGGATCGACGGGCGCTCGGCGTCCGGGATGTCGGACAGCACGCGCACCCTGGTCATGACGTCGCGGGGCGCGGGGACCGGCTCGCCGACCTTGATGGAGCGAACGGCTTCCAGGCCGCTCAGAACCCGGCCGAAGACGCTGTAGTTGGCGTCCAGCGACGGGAAGGTCTGGCGCATCAGGAAGAACTGGCTGTTGGCCGTGTCGGGGGCGGTGGCCTTGGCCATGCCCAGGACCCCGGCGCAGAACTGGCCCCAGCCGGACACCTTGCCGTCGGCGGCGGCCATCATCTGCATCTGCGGCGCGCCGCGCACGGCGAAGCCATTGATGAAGCCCGTCTCGGTGACGAACGGCACGGCGTTGTCCGGGGCCACCCGGCCCAGCGACATGAACGGCAGTTCCCGGCCCCGGCGGAACTGGAACTCGTCGCGCAGGTCGGGCAGGCTTTCAGCGCCGCCGGTGCCGTCGTTTTTCGGATCGCCGGTCTGGGCCATGAAGGCGTCGACCACACGGAAGAAGGTCAGGCCGTCGTAGAAGCCCTGTTTCACCAGCATCCTGACGCGCTCGACACTGGCCGGCGCCGCCCAGGGAGCCAGTTCGACGATCACCCGCCCCCGGCTGGTGTCGATGACGAGGATGTTGTCCGCATCCGGCGTGCGCCAGTCGGCGGCCGGATACTGCGGCGCCGCCGGCGTCTTCGGGGCCGGGGCGGCCATCGCAGCGGGCGCGACGGAGAGCATCAGGGCGGCGAGCGCGATCGGCGCGGATTTCATGCGGTGTCCACTTTCTCGGCTAACCCGGTGAGCCCGCGTAGACCGCGACGGCGCGGACGACAAGTCCCGCGTCATGCGGCGAAAATCAGTCCCGTCCGACCTTTTCCATCAGCCGTGTCGCCACGCCCGGCGTGACGAACTTGGTGATGTCGCCGCCGAGCACGGCGATTTCCTTGACCAGCCGCGAGGCCACCGCCTGGTGGCGCGGGTCGGCCATCAGGAACACCGTCTCGATCTCGCGATCGAGCTGCTGGTTCATGGCGGTCATCTGGAATTCGTATTCGAAGTCGGCCACGGCGCGCAGGCCGCGGACGATGATGCCGGCCTGGACCTCGCGGGCGAAATGCATCAGCAGGCCCTTGAAGGGCACCACCTCGATCTCGGCCACCTTCTGAAGGTGGGCGGTCTCGTCGCGGACAATGGCCATCCGTTCATCGAGCGAGAACAGCGGCCCCTTGCCCTCGTTGAGGGCGACGCCGATGACCAGCTTGTCCACCAGCTTCACGGCCCGGCCGATGATATCCAGATGACCATTGGTCATCGGATCAAACGTGCCCGGATACAACCCGACTCTCGCCACCCGTCCCCCTTTGCGTCGCTAGTCCGCCGAGGGTTGGTCAACCCCGTCGTCCGTCACGCCGTCTTCATCGCCGCCCGTTGCTTCGAGCCGCTCAACGCTCACGACATGCTCGTTCTCCGCGGTGCGGAAGACAATCACGCCCTGGGTGTTGCGCGCCGCGATGCGGATATTCGCAACGGGGCACCGTATCAACTGGCCTGCGTCCGTCACCAGCAAGATTTCGTCAGCCTGCTCCACAGGGAAACTGGCGACAAGGCGTCCGCCCTTGCGGGTAAGGTCCTGCGCCAGCAGGCCCTGGCCGCCGCGGCCGGTGCGCCGGAAGTCGTAGGCGCTGGTGCGTTTGCCGATGCCTTCGGAGGACAGGGTGAGGATGAATTCCTCGGCCGCGCCCAGTTCGATGACCCGTTCCGGGCTCAGGTCGGCGTCGCCGTCGACCTCTTCCTCGTCCTCGACCGCCGGGGCGTCGCCCTCGTCGTCGCCCGCCTGGGCCCTGAGCAGGGCGCGGGCGTACTTGAGGTAGCCGGTCCGTTCGGCCGGGGTGGCGGCCACGCCGCCGAGGATGGCCATAGACAGCACCTGGTCGCCGTCCTGCAGGCGGATGCCGCGTACGCCGGTGGAATCCCGGCCGGCGAACACCCGCACCTCGTTGGCCTGGAAGCGGATCGCCCGGCCGAGCGCGGTGGTCAGCAGGATATCGTTCTCGGCATTGCACAGGCCGACGCCGACGATGCTGTCGCCCTCGTCCAGCTTCATGGCGATCTTGCCGTTGCGGTTGATCTGCACGAAGTCGCTGAGCTTGTTGCGGCGCACGTTGCCCGAGCGGGTGGCGAACATCACGTCCAGCCGGTCCCATTGGTCCTCGGCCTCGGGCAGCGGCAGGATCGAGGTGATGCTTTCACCCGGCTCGATCGGCAGCAGGTTGACGAACGCCTTGCCGCGCGAGGTGGGGGTGCCGAGCGGCAGACGCCAGACCTTGAGCTTGTAGACCTTGCCGCCCGAGCTGAAGAACAGCACCGGCGCATGGGTCGAGGCGGAGAAGACGCGTGTGACCGCATCCTCGTCCT
>CANJYY010000168.1 GCA_947479185.1 Caulobacteraceae bacterium | reverse complement strand
GTCCCGACGAGGTGCACCACATGGTCGTCGGCCGCGCCGAGCTGCACCAGCACTGAGGCGCGCGCCCGGGGCCGGCGGCGCTGGCCGTCGCCGGTCCGCGGCCTATGTCCGCATGACCTCAGGGCCGGATGAGCGACGGCCTTCTGCGTCACGGAGCGGGACAGATGGCGATCAAGGCTTCGGCGACAACGCCGCCCTGGGTTCTGCGCTGCGGCCGGCTGGGGCTGATCCCCTTCCTGGCGCCGGGGCTGGCGGGCTGGATCTGGCCCGCCGCCGCGCCGACGGCCGGCGCCGCGCTGGCGGTCTACGCGGCCCTGATCCTGTCCTTTCTGGGCGGCGGTCGATGGGGCATGGCCGTGGCGGCGCCGCAGGTCGACAGCCGGATCGTTTCCCTTGCCATGCTGCCCAGCCTCGCCGGCTTCGCGCTGCTGATGCTGCCCGCGGAGGCGCGCGGCTGGCAGCTGGCCGGGCTCGCCGCCGCCCATGTCCTCCAAGGCGTCTGGGACCTGCGGGCGACCACAGTTCCGCCCTGGTACGCCGGCCTGAGAGGTCAGCTGACCCTTGTCGCCGTTGCGGGTCTGGCGCTGGGCCTGGTGGTCCTTCGCCCCTAGACGGTATCGGCCAGCAGCTGTTCGGCCAGGGCCACGCCGGAGTCCCAGGCGCCCTCGACCCTGGGGCCGGTCAGCCAGTCGCCGCAGCAGCCGAGTCCGGTCTTCGGCGACCACAGGCAGCCATCCGCACCCACGGCGGAGCGGGCGAACCGCCAGCGATGGGCCGAGAGCGCGATCGGGCTGGGCAGCGCGCCGCCGGCGCTCTGCTGCAAGGCTTCGAAAAGGGCGCCGCAAACGGTATCCGCTGCGTCCTCGAGGTGTCGCCGCGACCAGTCCGGGCTCGCCTGCAGCACCCAGGCCTCGAGGGCGCCGCGCCCCGGCTTCGATGAGTTGCGCGCCGCCCAGCCCAGCGGGCCCTGATCGCGCAGGCTGTCCGGCGCGATGGGCAGGCGCTGGTCGAAGGCCGCCATCACGGTCCAGCAGGGCTCGGTCCGCGATGCGGCGGCCGTGGCCGCCAGCACGGGGTCATGCCCCGCCAGCAACGACGCCGCCTGCTCGGCCGGGAGCGCCGCGACCACGATATCGAACCGATCCGATCGTCCGTGCGGGCCGTCCAGGCGCCAGCCCCCGCCGTCGGACGAAACCGCCTCCACCGGATGGCCCCAGCTCACCGCCTGGTCCGCGGCCAGCGCCCGCACCGGGGCGTTCATGCCGGGCGTTCCGACCCAGGCGTCAGACCCCGCGGCCGGCCAGGGGGCCACGACTCCGTCCGCCGCCCAACGCTCGACCTGAGACAGGAAGCTGGCGCCCCGGGCGGTGAAATACTGGGCCCCGTGGTCGAACCCCGCCTGGCCGAGCGGCGTGTCGAGGCGACGGGTGGACATGCGGCCGCCGGCGCCGCGCCCCTTGTCGAACAGCTCGACCGGCCGTCCGGCCCGACCGAGCCGCGCCGCGCAGGCCAGACCCGCCATCCCGGCGCCGATGATCGCAATACGCTTGCCCGTCTCAGTCATGGCTATCCCCGGAAGGGCTGGTCTCAACGGGCTTCGTGGCGCCCAGAACGGTTCGCGTGCGCTCCGCTTCGGCGAGCAGCGCCCGGCGTCGGTCTTCGCCAAACCCGTCGAGGGTCCGGTAGGGCATGGCGAGGCGTGCATTGCCGCCCAGCTGCGCGCGGTTGCGCTCGAGGAAGCCCCAGTAGAGGCGATTGAAGGGGCAGGCGCCGTCGCCGGACTTGCCCTTCACGTCGTAGCGACAGCCACCGCAGTAGTCGCTCATCCGGTTGATATAGGCGCCCGAGGCCGCATAGGGCTTGGAGCCGACGATGCCGCCGTCCGCGAAGGTGGCCATGCCGCGGGTGTTGGGCATCTCGACCCACTCGAAGGCGTCGGCATAGACGCTCAGGTACCAGTCATCCACCGCGTCAGGATCAACCCCCAGCAGCATCGCCAGGTTGCCGGTGACCATCAGCCGCTGGATGTGATGGGCGTAGGCGTGACGCCGTGTCGATGTCACCGCGTCCGCGACGCAGGCCATGTCGGTCTCGCCCGACCAGAAGAACCCCGGCAGCGCGCGGTCGGCGTCGAGGGCGTTGCGGCGACCGTACTCCGGCATCTTCAGCCAGTAGACGCCGCGCACGAATTCCCGCCAGCCGAGGATCTGCCGGATGAATCCCTCGACGGCGTTCAGCGGCGCCCGCCCCGCGCGGTAGACCGCCTCGGCGCGACGGCAGGTTTCCAGCGGGTCCAGAAGGCCGATGTTCAGGGACGCGGAAATGAGCCCGTGCCACATCCAGGGCTGGCCGCCGGCCATCGCGTCCTGCCAGTCGCCGAAGTTCGGCAGGATGTCGGCGAGGAAGACGTCGAGGGCGGCCCGCGCCTCCGCCGGCGTCGTCGGCCAGCCGAAGCCCTCCAGGTCGCCGAAGTGGTCGGGGAACAGCCGCGCCACATCGGCGATGGCCTCGAGCGTCGTGGGGTTGGGAGCCGTTCTCGCCCGGACGGGTGGCCGCAGGCCCCGGGGCAGCCCCTTGCGGTTCTCCGCGTCGTAGTTCCACTGACCGCCGACGGGCCCGGTTCCGTCCATGAGCAGGCCGGTTTCGCGGCGCATCTCGCGATAGAAATACTCCATCCGCAGCTGCTTCCGGTCGCCGGCCCAGGCTCCGAAACGGTCGCGCGAGCAGATGAAGCGTCGATCCTCGCGGCTCTCGACAGGGACAGGCGATGTCGCCCTGAAGGCCGTCAGCGCCTCCGCCAGCCGCCATTCGCCGCAGTCGGTCATGACCACGCGCGCGCATCCGGTTTCGGCGAGGGCCCGTTCAAGCTCGCCGGTGATCGAATGGGTGTTGTCCGGATCGTCGATCCGGACGTAGCGCACGCGGACGCCCCGCGCCGAAAGGCGGGCAGCGTGGCCGCGCATGGCGGCGAAGATCAGCGCGATCTTCTGCTTGTGATGCCCGACATAGGTCGCCTCGCCGCGAACCTCGGCCATCAGGACGACGTCGGTTTCAGTGTCGATGTCCTCCAGGGCGGACAGGCCGTCGGACAGCTGGTCGCCGAGCACCAGCCTCAACGTTCCGGCGGTCGGTTGCGCGGGATCGGTCACCGGTTCGTGGCCGGGTCCGGGGCTGACGCCGGCGAGCGTTCACGCCGGCATCGGTCCGAGCAGTAGCGGACCTCGTCCCAGCAGGACGCCCACTTGCGCCGCCAGGCAAACGGGCGCCGACAGACGGCGCAGTCCTTTGTCGGGAGATCGGACTTGCGTCTTGCCTTCATCACCACGCCCACTCGACGACGTCAGGGGCGGAAGAGCGCCAGGCGAGCCGGCTCCCATACCCCTGACCCGGGGTTCAAGGGAGCCCCGCGAGCAGCTCCAGATAGGCCGATTTCCCGGGATGCAAGCCGGGCCGCGAACCGCGCCGTCAGGAGCGGTTCGCCCGCCCCTGGCGGAAGAAGTAGACCGCGGCCGCGGAGACGAGGACCACGCCGACGATGCTCGTGGCGTAGGCCGAGAGGATGAAGAAGCTCAGCCATTCGAGTTTGGCCTCGCCGAAGTTGCGCCAGAGCAGCAGGGCCGCGCTGCCGATGTAGCCGGAGGCATCGGCCACGTAGATCAGGAAGCCGGCGGTCGCCACGCGGCCGCTGACCGCGACCAGGCGGTCGAACAGCATGGCGTTGAACGGGGTGTAGGCCATGTAGAGCCCGGCGCCGGACAGGATCATCCAGGGCAGAGGCGGCAGGAGCCCGGCCTGGAAGGCCAGCGTCGACAGGCCGAGCAGGGCGAAGCCGGCGATGACGATGCCGTGGATCACCATCAGGGCCCGCAGATTGTTCCGCACAAGGATGATCGCCGCCAAGGCCGCCAGCGCCACGGCGGCGACCGGCAGCTCGCTGGCGGTGAACATCGAGGCCTGACCGCCGTAGCCGAGCGCGCTCCAGATCTCGGCGGCGAAGTTGTCGCGGAAATCGCGGAAGGCCGTCAGCAGGACATAGGAGGCCACCAGCAGCACCACGCCCGGCGCATAGAGCGCCATGAAGGCGCGACGTTCCGCGGCGTTCATAGGCCCGCGTTTGATCCGTTCGGCCTCGTCGTCCGGGCTTGGCGGCGGCAGCTGGCCCAGCAGCCAGACCGACAGGGCCAGCAGCGGCATGAACAGCAGGCCGGTCGCCGCCGGCATCCAGAACCGGTCGACGTGTTCGACATGGATCAGCCAGGCGCCGACCGACTTCACCACGCCCGACGAGAGAATGAAGCTGGCGCACAGCATGGCCCCGAGCACCTCGGACACCCGCCGGCCCTCCATGTAGCCGAACACCAGACCCCAGATCATGCCGAGCGGCAGGCCGTTGAAGAACAGCGCCGCCACGTTCCAGGGCGCCGGCGTCATGGCGAAGACAACCAGCGCCAGCCAGGACAGGCCGATCAGGGTGAGGATCGCCACGCCGCGCCGGGCCGGGCTGATCTCGGAGATGACCTTGACGCCGATGATCTTCGACAGGGCGTAGCCGGCGACCTGGGCCAGTACGAGGGCGATCTTGTAGTCGAGCAGGAAGGTCCAGCCGGGCACCGCCTCGAAGGTCGCCGCCGAGAACGGCTTGCGGAAGGCGTACATCGAGAAATAGGCGCAGAAGCCCGCGAGCCCGGCGACGATGCTGAACACCGCCGGGTTGGCGCGCGTCAGCCACTGTTGGAACTTGCCGGCCACGCGCCCCCCTGAACCCGCGAGATGGAGAAGCCGCCTGACTAGGCCAAGGCTGTGGCGGTTGAGTGACATTGCGCCGTATGCGGCGGATCGGCGGCTCCGACGGTGAAAATCGCCCTGTCATCACCCTGTGCTGTAGAGAACTGTGTCCGCAGTTCCATGGAGGCCTCATGACGACCCAAACCCGCTTTGATCTCGCCGTCGTCGGGGCCGGAATCGTCGGCCTGGCCTGCGCCCTGGCGGCCGCCCGGCGCGGCAAGCGGGTGGTGGTCATCGACCGGGACGCGCAGGCTAACGGCGCCTCGGTGCGCAATTTCGGCTTCGTGACGGTCACCGGCCAGGCCCGCGGCGCGATGTGGCGGCGGGCGCGGCGCAGCCGCGAGGTCTGGGCCGAGGTCGCCGCCGGGGCCGGCATTCCGGTCATGCATGAGGGTCTGCTGATGACGGCGCGCCGTCCGGAGGCGGTCTCCCTGATCGAGGCCTTTCTCGACACCGAGATGGGCGAAGGCTGCCAGTTGCTCGATGCCGCCGCCGCCCGCCGGCGGCAGCCTGGCCTCAACGGGCCCGACCTGCTCGCGGCCCTGTGGAGCCCGCACGAGCTTCGGGTCGAATCGCGCGAGGCGATTCCCCGGCTGGCGGCCTGGCTCGAAGAGCGCTTCGGTGTCGAATTCCGGCGCGGCGTCGCCGTGCAGTCCGTCGGGACCTCGCAGGTCGAGACGACCGGAGGCCCGGTGCGGGCGGACGCCATCGCCGTCTGTCCGGGCGATGACCTGTTCAGCCTGTTCCCCGACCGCATCGCCGCCCAGGGCGTGACTCGCTGCAAGCTGCAGATGCTGCGCCTCGCCGATCCGGGCTTCCGGCTGGCCGGAGGTGTCATGTCGGACCTGGGCCTGGAGCGGTACGACGGCTATGGCGCCCTGCCCGACGCCGAACCACTGCGCGCCCGCCTGCGGCGGGAGCAGGGCGGACATGTGGCCAACGGCGTGCACCTGATCGTCGTGCAGAGCGCCGACGGCAGCCTGGTGGTCGGCGACAGTCATCACTACGCCGCAACGCCCGATCCGTTCGCGTCCGAAGCGGTGGACGCCCTGATCCTGGAGGAGTTCGCCGCCGTCTTCGGCGGAACGCCGCCGCCGGTGCTGGAACGCTGGACCGGAACCTACGCCTGGGCCCGCGACCACAAGGCCCTGATCGACACCCCGCTGCCGGGGGTTCGGCTGGTGATGGTCACCACCGGCGCCGGCGCCTCGACCGGCTTCGCCCTGGGCGAGGAGGTCGTGGCCGACCTGTTCGGGGAGATCGCGGCATGAACGCCCCTCTCCGCCTGTCCGACTTCAGCCTGGCAATCTTCGACTGGGCCGGCACCATGGTCGACTTCGGCTGCCGCGCCCCGGTCGAGGCCCTGGTGACCGCGTTCGCGCGTCACGGCGTCACGCTCCAGGAGACGGCCGCCCGCGCGGACATGGGC
>CANJYY010000167.1 GCA_947479185.1 Caulobacteraceae bacterium | reverse complement strand
GGCCCGGCTGGCCGAGGGCTACGACGCGATGACCTCTGACCCCCGCGGTCGGACCATCCGCACGGGGCTTCGGCTGACCTTCTAGGTCACAGCGCCAGGGACGTGACGACGCGGAACCTCCGCCGCGGCGTCCCGTCCGGAACCCGGCAACGGGCTTGAACCGCCGCGCGCAGGGACCTGCGCCGGCGGTTCCCTTTTTTCCGGCGGGGCTGAAAGGCAGGAGCGTTGAGCTCGACGCTGGGCATTTCCGACAATGTCGGTTAGGCGCGATTTCAGCTCGCACAAACTCGCATCTCGGCGCGCCGGCTTGTGTCTGCTTCCCACCCTTAGTTGACCTTCAGAAATGCTGCTTTCGAGCTGCGGCAGTTCCCGCCCTTCAGCCTTGGCGGAGCGTGGCGCGTGCGCGCGTCTTGCTCAAGGACCGGCTTCGCCGGCCGCAACGCGGCGGCCCGGAGGGGCGTCCTTGACCAAGGCGACCGCTCGCGCTCCCATTCCAACAAGGCTGTGGGGCGAGTGTCATCAGGCCTGTCTCAATTCTGCTCATCCTCGCTTCCGCGAGGATGAGCGGGGAGGAGAGGGGCACTGGTCTTCGCGATCGCGCGTGTCGCAGGTATAGTCGCCCAGCGCTTCCGGAGCCCCTCGCATGACCACCGCCTACGACTATGCCTTCACCGCCATCGACGGCTCGGCCCTGCCGATGACGACCTTCCGGGACAAGGTGGTGCTGGTGGTCAATGTGGCCAGCAAGTGCGGCCTGACCCCGCAGTACGACGGGCTGGAACAGCTCTACAAAGATTACCGCGACCAGGGGCTGGTGGTGCTGGGCGTGCCCAGCAACCAGTTCATGGGCCAGGAGCCGGGGACCAACGAGGAGATCGCCGAGTTCTGCCGCACCACCTTCGGCGTCGATTTCCCGATGACCAGCAAGGTCGATGTGAAGGGCGAGGACGCCCATCCGTTCTACAAATGGGCCGTGGCCGAGGTCGGCGAGCCCGCCGAGCCGGTGTGGAACTTCCACAAGCTGCTGGTCGGCAAGGACGGGTCCCTGATCAATGTGTTCGGCCCGCGCACCGTGCCCGAGGACGCCGAACTGAAGGCCGCGGTCGAGGACGCGCTGAAGGCTTGAACCTCACCCGTCGCTCCCTTTTCGCGGTTCCCGCCGCCTTGACCCTCGCCGGACCGGGCCTCGCCCGCGCGCAGGCGCAGGCGCAGGCGCCTGCGACCGAGCAGGCGCGGGCGGTGGTGCGCGCCTACATGGCCGCTGCGCCGTTCCCGGCCGCTTCGGTCGCCGTCTGGCACGGCGGCGGGCTGGTCTGGACCGAGGCGTTCGGCGTGGCCGACCTCGAAACGGGTGTTCCGGCCACGACCGAGGACCGCTTCCGGCTGGCCAGCGTGTCCAAGGTGCTGACCGCCGCGGCGGTCATGCGGCTGGTGGCGCGCCGGGTGGTCGATCTGGATGCGCCGATCAGCCGCTATCGCCCGTCGCTGCCGTCGCCGCACCGGGAGACCTCCCTGCGCCAGCTGGTCAGCCACCAGGGCGGGGTGCGGCACTACATCCCCCGCGACTTCGATCCGGCCGCGCCGGGCGGCTCGATCGACACCCGCACCTACCTGACCACCGACGACAAGCTGGCCATCTTCATCAACGACCCGCTGGTCTCGCCGCCGGGCGAGGCGGTGAACTACTCGACGTTCGGCTATGTGCTGATCGGCGCGGTGCTGGAGGCCGCGGCGGGCCGGCCGTTCCCCGACATCCTGGCCGAGACCGTGACGGCGCCGCTGGCGCTGTCGAGCATCGAGCCGGAGGTTCGCGGCGTGATCAGGCCGGGCAGGGTCGGCGACTATCAGCCGGTCTATCCGATCAAGGCCCAGGTCGAGATCGTCCGCTGTCCGCCGATCAATCCCGCCTACAAGTGGGCCGGCGGCGGCCTGCTGGGCTCGGCGCCGGACGTGGCGCGGTTCTGCGGGGCGCTCACCCAGCCCGGCTATCTGAGCGCCGACGGACTGTCGGCCCTGTTCACGGCCAATCCCTCGCGCTCCGGCGCGACCGGCGTGTTCGGCGTCGGCTGGGACGTCGACCGCGACCCGAAGGGCCGGCGGCGCGGCTGGCACGCCGGCAGCATCGTCGGCGGCCGCTCGATCGTCATGATGCTGCCCGACGACGGCGTGGCCGTGGCCATGCTGACCAACCTCGGCCAGGTCGACGTCGACCCGCTGGTCCCGGCCCAGCGCATCGCCGACGCCTTCCTCGGCTAGCCGCCCGGCAGCAGCGACAGCAGGCCCCGCAGCGTGGCCGTGTCAGTGTCCCGCCGCCAGGCCAGGCCGGTCTCCAGCATCGGCGGGTCCTCGATCTCGACATAGCTGACGCCCGCGCGGGCGAGGTTGCGCAGCGAGGCCGGGACCAGCGCCATGCCCAGGCCGGCCGAGACCAGGCTGATGATGGTCTGCATCTGGATCGCCTCCTGGACGATCCGCGCCGGCCGGCCCCGGGCGCTGAAGTAGCCCGTCACCAGGTCGTGGAAGGCGGGCGCCACGGACCGGGGGAACAGGATCAGCGGCGCGTCCAGCAGCGCTGCGGGCGTCAGGACGCCGTCCCTCACGGGCAGGCGGCCGTCCCCGATCCAGGCCGTCGGCACGGCCGCGACCAGCGGCTCGGACACCAGCCGGCGATAGATGAGGGGCTCGGGCAGCGCCCCGTCGTGCGGCGGGATGATGATCCCCGCGTGCCGCTCTCCGGCGGCGAGCGCCGGGATCTGGACGTCGCTGGTCGCCTCCACGAGGCGAATGTCCACATCGGGATAGGCCTCGGCGTAGCGCCGCACGAGGTCGGGCAGGACGCTGTAGTCGGCGGTGCTCACGAACGACAGGACCAGGTAGCCGGTCTGGCCGTCGCGCAGCCGGCGCGCCGTCGTCGGCAGGGCATCGACCAGGGTCAGCGCCTCGAGCACATGCGGCAGCCACTGCTCGCCGAGCGGCGTCAGGCGCACGCTGCGCTTGGTGCGCACGAACAGCGGCGCGCCCAGTTCGCGCTCGAGCGCCATGATCGACTGGCTGAGCGGCGGCTGGGTCATCCCCAGCCGTTCGGCGGCGCGCCCGAAGTGCAGGGTCTCGGCCACGGCGGCGAAGTGGCGGACCTGACGGATGTCCATTCTGATAGTCCAGGCGACCTAATGCGCCCTCAGTAATATATTTTGGTGCGGATGATAACCGCGATAGGATCGGGTTCTGTTCACACCGAGACCCTCGCCATGCCCGTCCTCCGCTCGCGCACCTCCACCCACGGCCGCAACATGGCCGGCGCCCGGGGCCTGTGGCGCGCGACCGGCATGAAGGACGGGGACTTCGGCAAGCCGATCATCGCCGTCGCCAACAGCTTCACCCAGTTCGTGCCCGGCCATGTGCACCTGAAGGACCTGGGCCAGCTGGTCGCCCGCGAGATCGAGGCGGCCGGCGGCGTGGCCAAGGAGTTCAACACCATCGCCGTCGACGACGGCATCGCCATGGGCCACGGCGGGATGCTGTACTCGCTGCCGAGCCGCGAGCTGATCGCCGACAGCGTCGAGTACATGGTCAACGCCCACTGCGCCGACGCCATGGTCTGCATCTCCAACTGCGACAAGATCACGCCCGGCATGCTGATGGCCGCCATGCGGCTGAACATCCCGGTCGTGTTCGTCTCCGGCGGCCCGATGGAAGCCGGCAAGGTCGTGGTGAAGGGCCAGATCCGCGCGCTCGACCTGGTCGACGCCATGGTCGTCGCCGCCGACGAAAGCTACAGCGACGAGGAAGTGTCGGCGATCGAGAAGGCCGCCTGTCCGACCTGCGGCTCCTGTTCGGGCATGTTCACCGCCAACTCGATGAACTGCCTGACCGAGGCGCTCGGCCTGTCGCTGCCCGGCAACGGCTCGGTGCTGGCCACCCACGCCGACCGCGAGGCGCTGTTCAAGGAAGCCGGCCGGCTGGTCGTCGACCTGTGCCAGCGCTGGTACGAGCAGGACGACGCCACGGCCCTGCCGCGCGGCATCGCCACCCGGGCGGCGTTCGAGAACGCCATGAGCCTGGACATCGCCATGGGCGGCTCGACCAACACCGTGCTGCACCTGCTGGCCGCCGCCCATGAGGGCGAGGTCGACTTCGGCATGGCCGACATCGACCGCCTGTCGCGCCGCGTGCCCTGCCTGTGCAAGGTCGCCCCGGCCAAGGCCGACGTGCACATGGAGGACGTCCATCGCGCCGGCGGCGTCATGGCCATCCTGGGCGAGCTGGAGCGCGGCGGCCTGATCGACGCCACCCAGCCGACCGTCCACGCCGCGACCATGGCCGACGCCCTGGCGCGCTGGGACATCGGCCGCACCAACAGCCAGGTCGCCCGCGACCTGTTCAGCGCCGCGCCGGGCGGCAAGCCGACCCAGATCGCCTTCAGCCAGGCCGCGCGCTGGGAAGACCTCGACACCGACCGTGAGGCCGGCGTGATCCGCTCGGTCGAGCATCCGTTTTCGAAGGACGGCGGGCTGGCGGTGCTGTTCGGCAACCTCGCGCCCGAGGGCTGCATCGTGAAGACGGCCGGGGTCGACGAGTCGATCCTGACCTTCAACGGCACGGCCAAGGTCTACGAGAGCCAGGAGGCGGCGGTCAGCGGCATCCTCGGCGGCAAGGTCCAGGCCGGAGACGTGGTCGTGATCCGCTACGAGGGACCCAAGGGCGGGCCGGGCATGCAGGAGATGCTCTACCCGACCACCTACCTGAAATCGAAGGGCCTGGGCGCCGCCTGCGCCCTGATCACCGACGGCCGCTTCTCGGGGGGAACCTCCGGGCTCTCCATCGGCCACGTCTCGCCGGAAGCGGGCGAGGGCGGGCTGATCGCGCTGGTCGAGACCGGCGATCCGATCCTGATCGACATCCCCAACCGAGGCATCACCCTGGACCTGCCGGACGCGGTCATCGCCGCCCGCCGCGAGGCCATGGAAGCGCGGGGCAAGGACGCCTGGAAGCCGGTCGACCGCGTGCGCGCGGTGTCGCCCGCCCTGCGCGCCTACGCGGCCATGACCACCAACGCGGCCAAGGGCGCCGTGCGCGATGTCAGCCAGGTCGAGCGCTGAGGCCTGAATTCAGCGGTTCCGCAGACCGTTCGCCAGGCGGCCGAAGGCGGACTCGAACATTTCCCGCACGTCCGGCTCAAGCGTCAGGCTGTCCAGCGCGGTGCGCATGCAGCCCATCCACTGGTCGCGCTCGGCCGGGCCGATGGCGTAGGGCGCGTGCGCCGACATGAT
The DNA here is from genome assembly GCA_947479185.1 of Caulobacteraceae bacterium. GTDB lineage: Bacteria > Pseudomonadota > Alphaproteobacteria > Caulobacterales > Caulobacteraceae > Caulobacter. Next base: position 949 of record CANJYY010000167.1, on the reverse strand, counting down.
GCAGGCCCGGTCCGGCCGCTGGCTGTAGAGCTGCGGGCCGCCGGCCCAGCCGCTCAGCCAGTCGAACAGCTTGTCGCGGATCGGTCCGAGGTCGGCATGGTGCATCCGGCGGATGCCGGCGGCGTCCGGGTCGCTGTCCATGGCGTCATAGAAGGCGTCGACCAGTCTGCGGACGGCGGGCGCGCCGCCGAGCTGGTCATAGGGCGAGGGCAGGGGGAGTTCGACGGTGTCGGTGCGGGCCATGCCCGACGCGTGGCGGAGCAAGGCCTCGCGGGTCCATGATCCGGATCAATCCCTGGATCAGCCGAGCGGATTGACCCCGAACAGGAACGGGTGGCCGAACAGCAGGCCAGCCCAGACGACGACGCCGAGCAGCAGCCGCCACCAGCCGATCTCGCCGACCGAGAGTTTCTGTTTGCCCGCGAGGATGGCCGCGAACGGCACGCCCGAGGTCTGGCCGGCGAAGGCGTCCCATCGGGCGCCGAGGGCCCGCTTGCGCTTGGCGTCGATGCTGGCCGTGCCGAACACGGCCAGCGCCAGCATCGATCCGAACAGGATCACGCTCGGCAGGTCGCCGTTGGCCAGCAGGTGGGCCAGGGCCCAGATCGCCACGCCCCAGAGGAACGGATGACGGGTGATGCGCAGCATGCCCTGGACGGCGTTGGGTTTCTCGAGCGCCCCTTCCTGCTTGACGCTGGTAGGGTTGGGGGTGGTCAGGCCGGGCACGATCAGCAGCATGGCCAGCAGCACCAGCGCCACGGCGGCATGTTTCGCCGCCGGGCCGAGGTCCCAGAACACCGGCCCGGTTCCCCGCGCCTGGCCGTAGGCCCAGCCGAGCCAGACCAGTCCGCCGATGGAGGCCAGCGAGAACAGGCCCATGAACGGGCTCTCGCCGATCATCGTGACGATGGCGCCGCGCAGCGGGGTGCCCGACACCAGCAGATGCAGC
>CANJYY010000166.1 GCA_947479185.1 Caulobacteraceae bacterium | reverse complement strand
CTGCCCAGCATCGGCCGCCTGGTCCGCTATGACCCGCCGGTCGAAGGCCAGCATTCTCTTGGTGAAGGTGGGGGCTACGTCGTGCGCAACGACGCCGGCGTCCGCGAGGGCGACGAGATCTCGATGTTCTACGACCCGATGATCTCCAAGCTGTGCAGCTGGGCGCCGACGCGCCTGGCCGCCGTCGACGGCATGGGCCGGGCGCTGGAAGACTTCCACATCGAGGGTCTGGGCCACAACATCCCGTTCCTCGCCGCGGTGATGGACCAGGAGCGGTTCCGCTCCGGCAAGCTGTCGACCAGCTACATCGTCGACGAATTCCCCGACGGCTTCACCGGCACCACGCCGACGCCGACGCAGATCGACATTCTGACGGCTGCCGGCGTGGCCATGCACCAGATGGTCACCCGCCGGGCCGGCGGCTCCGACCGCCGCGACTGGGTCGTGCTGGTCGGCCACGCCAAGCGCCGCGTCGACGTCGACGAGGCCAATGGCGTGACCAGCCTCTACCTTGAGGGCGACGACCGCACCCTGACGCTGGAAGGCGTCAACTGGCGGCCGGGCAAGGCGCTGCTGCGCGGCGTGCTCAACGGCCAGGCCTTCACCGTCAACGTCGCGGCCGCCGCCGAAGGCTTCGTCATCCGCCACCGGGCCGCCAAGGCCAAGGTGCTGGTGCTGAGCCCGCGCTCGGCCGAGCTGCACGAAAAGCTGCCCGAGAAGCAGGCCGCCGACACCAGCAAGATGATCATCTCGCCGATGCCCGGCCTGGTCGTCAGCATGGACGTCGAGGTCGGCCAGACCGTGCGCGAGGGCGAGGTCGTCTGCGTCATCGAGGCGATGAAGATGCAGAACATCATCCGCGCCGAACGCGAGGGCGTGGTGAAGACCGTCTCGGCCAAGGGCGGCGACAGCGTCGCGGCCGACGAGGTGCTGGTCGAGTTCGGCTAGCGCCTTCACGGCCCCCTCATCACGCTTCGCGAGAACCAATCCGCCCGACCCGCGTTAACCGCATGGGCCCCGGGAGGAACCGCCGTGCGTGCTGTTCGGGATCTCTACAGTTTCAGGGGACGCATGGGCCGGCTCGATTTCGCGCTGAGCCAGATCGCCCTGCTCACCGGCAGCTATGTCGCCATCTTCCTGCTGATCGTGCTGAGCGGCGCCGGGGACGAGCTGATGGCCCGGGTCACCGGGCTCAGCCGGGGTCTGGTGGCCAGCCTGGCCTCGGCGCTGCTGTGCAACGCCCTGATCATCGCCCTGGCCTGCGCCGTGAAGCGCTGCCACGACCGGAACCAGTCCGGCTGGATGCTGCTGTTCGTCATGCCGCCCCTGCTGGGACAGCTGTGGATGGCGCTGAGCCTGGTCACCGGACCCGGCACGCCCGGCCCCAACCGCCATGGCGTCCGCGAGGGCGTGGCCGACCCGCGCCGTCGCTGGGCCGCAAGCCTTTCGCCGCGCGCCGCTCTCGCCTAGATAGGGACGGAGACCCTATTCCAGAGTCGGAGCGAGCGAATCCATGGGCGGCCAGATTGACTGGGTGGAGCTGTTCTTCTCCTCCACCGGCCGCGTGGGGCGGACGCCGTTCCTCATCGCCTCGGCGGCCCTGATGTTCCTCGCGGTGATCTACGAGGCCTCGGTCGTGTCGGCCCTGCACTGGCTGACCGGCTGGTTCGTCTATCCGGGCCTGCTGTTCAGCGTCGCCTGCGTGCTCTCCAAGCGGCTGCACGACCGCGGCCGGTCCGGCTGGCTGGCGGCGATCGTCATCCTGGCCCTGGTCGCGGTCTGGTCGCAGCCGTTCAACTTCATCGACTTCGTGTTCACCATCGTCATCCTGTGGGCCGCCGTCGAACTGGGCGCCATGCCCGGCGAACAGGGGGCCAACCGCTACGGCCCCAATCCCGTCAAACCCGCAACCGTCTAGGAATGGTCCGCATGCGCGCCGGTCTCGCCCTCTCGTTCGTCCTCGCCCTCGCCGCCGCGCCCGCGCTGGCCGCCGACGCCGTTCCGCCGGAAGCCCAGCCCGCCATCGACGCGGTCAAGGGCATGCTGAAGAGCAGCAAGTCAGCCGGCTTCCGCAAGATCAAGGTGACCCCGGCCGGCGACGTCTGCGCCCTGGTCAGCCCCAGCGCCGGCAGCGACGACCGCGAGTTCACCTGGACCAAGGTCACCGGTGAGGTGTGGGTCAACGAGTCGCCGGACGACGCCAATTCCGCGTTTGTCTGGGGCAATCCCAGCCTGAAGCGCTCGACCGAACGGCCGGACTACCAGGCCTGGAAGGCCTGCCAGAAGGGGTAGCGGCCTTCCTTCTCCCGGCGGGAGAAGGTGTCGGTCGGAGCCCGACGGATGAGGGTTTACGGCTTCGCCGGTCCGCGCCGTAACGCCCTCACCCTCCCGCCGCTTCGCGTCGGGCCCCTCCCTCTCCCGTTGGGAGAGGGGCATCCACCACGGCCCCGAACACCCGCTGGAAAGCCGCCTTCAGGGCCGCGTCGGCCTCGTCCATGGTCACCGGCAGGCCCTGGTCGACGAGGCTGGTCACGCCGTGCTCGGTGACGCCGCAGGGCACGATGCCGCCGAAGTGGTCGAGGTCCGGCTCGACGTTGAGGCCGACGCCGTGAAAGCTGACCCAGCGGCGCAGCTTGACGCCGATGGCGGCGATCTTGTCCTCGCGCGACCAGCCGGGGCCCTTGCGCTCGACCCAGACGCCGACGCGACCCTCGCGGATCTGCCCCTCGAGGTTGAAGGCGGCCAGGGCCTCGATGACCCAGGCCTCCAGCGCCGCGACGAAGGCCCGCACGTCCTTCGTCCGCTTGCCGAGGTCGAGCATGACATAGGCCACCCGCTGGCCGGGGCCGTGGTAGGTGTACTGGCCCCCTCGCCCGCTCTCGAACACCGGGAAACGGTCCGGCATGATCAGGTCAGCCGCCCTGGCCGAAACCCCGGCGGTGTAGAGCGGCGGATGCTCCAGCAACCAGACCAGCTCGCCCGCCTCGCCCTTCGCGATGGCCTCGGCGCGGGCCTCCATGGCCGCCACGGCCTCGGGATAAGGCACGGGCGACCGCGACACGGCCCAGCCGGCCGGCAAACCGTCGGCGCGGCCGAAAAGAACCGCGGCATCGACGTCCGGGGCGGCGGTATTTAACGGCTGATCAAGCATGACGGCCCAATGTGGCGTGTCGGCGCTCATTGCGCGAGGGGCCAAGCGTTTCGTGAGTCAGGTCAAGTCGGTCAACGTCGAGATTTCGGTCGTCCTGGGACGATCCACACTGCCCATGTCGCAGCTGCTGCGGATGGGCCGGGGCGCGGTGATTCCGCTCGACGCCAAGGCCACCGACGAGGTGTGGATTCTGGCCAACAACCACCCGGTCGCGCGCGGCGAAATCCAGATCAACGACGACCGCATCAGCATCGCCGTGACCCGCGCCGCCGACGTCTACGACTTCATGGCCGGCGGCACGACGTAGGCCTTTCGGCGGGCCCGTTCGAGGGCTTCCAGCCGCGCCTGCAATTCTCCAAGCCGTGGATGGCTGTCCGGCGACCGGCTCCGATGAATCGCCCGGGCCAGCCGCGCGATGGCGCCGACTTCTTCGATCCTGTTGATGGCCGCCTCTTCCTCCAGCGCGGCGTGTTCGGCCGTGGCCCGGGCGTGGAGACGATCCATCGCGGTGCGGCCGAGGCGGGGCCTGGTCATGGGGGGCTCCTGCTTCTTTTCCGTCATCCTCGGGCTTGTCCCGAGGATCCAAGCACGCCGTGGCGCGCGGCGATCCTGTCCAGCGCCGAGCATAGCCTCGACGGTTCGTGTGCATGGGTTCCCCGGGATCGGCCGAAGGCCGCCCCGAGGACAGGCTTCGGGACAAGCCCGAGGATGACGGGGATTGATTGGACGCGGCTTCTCGGCCTCACTGTCATCCAGCGAGGTTGGGGAGGTGGTGCGGCGCGCTCCGGTCTGCCCGGATGTCTGTTGGGGTAGGCTTTGCAGAGGGGTAGACCGTCACACGCCGCGAAATCCATTTTCCGGGAGCTCCGGTAGGCAGCCGTTTGAAGGCTTAGCCGGTATCGACCCCCGACGGGCGGGCGGCGTGCGGCGCCGTCCCCGGACCGCGACGGTAACCCCCCGTCGCCTGTCCCCGTTCGAACCTCGTCCCCGTCGCCGCAAGGTCGCATGGCCATACGCCCTCCCCGTGCGACGGGGATGGCCTGAGGATAGGCGCGGGCTCAGGGGGTGATGGAGAGATTGTTTCGCGCGGCGGAATAGCGCGGACGGAGGTGTGGGAATTCAACGGGTTCGGCGCGGGAGACTTCCGAAACGCCACGGACAATCCTCTCCCGGAGGGAGAGGGGGACCCTGCGGAGCAGGGTGGAGAGGGAAGCGCCGCAGGTAGGGAGGAACGCGCCGAGCAGCGGCTCCTCCCTCTCCGGGAGAGGAAGACCTCAGAGCGGGATGTTGTCGTGCTTCTTCCAGGGATTGCTCAGCTGCTTGCCCTTGAGGCTGCGCAGGGCGCGGACGATGCGGCGGCGGGTGCCGTGGGGCTTGATCACGTCGTCGATGTAGCCGCGGCTGGCGGCGACGAACGGGTTGGCGAAGCGGTCCTTGTATTCGGCTTCGCGGGCCGCCAGGGCCTCCGGATCGTTCATCTCGGCGCGGAAGATGATCTCCACCGCCCCCTTGGCGCCCATGACCGCGATCTCGGCGGTCGGCCAGGCGTAGTTGACGTCGCCGCGCAGGTGCTTGGAGCTCATCACGTCATAGGCGCCGCCGTAGGCCTTGCGGGTGATGACCGTGACCTTGGGCACCGTGGCCTCGGCGTAGGCGAACAGCAGCTTGGCGCCGTGCTTGATCAGGCCTCCGTACTCCTGCTTGGTGCCCGGCATGAAGCCCGGCACGTCGACCAGGGTGATGATCGGGATGTTGAAGGCGTCGCAGAAGCGCACGAAGCGCGCGGCCTTGCGGCTGGAATCGATGTCCAGGACGCCGGCCAGCACCTGCGGCTGGTTGGCGACGATGCCGACCGACTCGCCATCCATGCGGGCGAAGCCACAGATGATGTTCTTGGCCCATTCGCTTGAGATTTCGAAGAAATCCGCCTCGTCGACAATCTTGAGGATCAGCTCCTTCATGTCGTAGGGCTTGTTCGGATTGGCCGGGATCAGGGTGTCCAGGCTCATCTCGTCGCGGAAGGCCTCGTCGAAGCTCTCGCGCGGCTCGGCCTTGGCCCGGTTGGACGAGGGCAGGAAGTCGACCAGGCGGCGGACCTGGGTCATCGCTTCCAGATCGTTGTCGAACGCGCCCTCGGCGACGCCCGACTTGGCCGCGTGGACCCGGGCGCCGCCCAGTTCCTCGGCCGTGACGATCTCGTTGGTCACCGTTTTGACCACGTCCGGGCCGGTGACGAACATGTAGCTGGTGTCCTTCACCATGAAGATGAAGTCGGTCATGGCCGGCGAATAGACGTCGCCGCCGGCGCAGGGGCCCATGATCACGCTGATCTGCGGCACCACGCCCGAGGACAGCACGTTCTCCATGAAGATGTCGGCGTAGCCCGCGAGGCTGTCGACGCCCTCCTGGATGCGCGCGCCGCCGGCGTCGAACAGGCCGATGATCGGCGCCCCGACCCGCGCGGCCGCGCGCTGCACCTTGACGATCTTCTGGGCGTGCGCGCCGCTCAGAGAACCGCCGAAGACCGTGAAATCCTTGGAGAAGACGTAGACGACCTTGCCGTTGATCGTGCCCCAGCCGGTGACCACGCCATCGCCGGGGATGCGCTGGTCCTGCATGCCGAAGTCATGGCTGCGGTGTTCGACGAACATGTCGAACTCCTCGAAGCTGTTCTCGTCGAGCAGCAGGTCGATGCGCTCGCGGGCGGTCAGCTTGCCCTTGGCGTGCTGGCTGGCCACGCGCTTTTCGCCGCCGCCGGCCCGCGCCTGCTCGCGCCGCTTCTCGAGTTCTTCCAGGATCGTGTGCACGCCGTCATTCCCCTTGCGTCGAACGGCACCGGGTTAAAGCCGTGACGCGGGCGTGACAAGCCTGCCGGAACGTCAGCCGCGCGGCGAAATCCCGGATGCTCCCCCACTGGGGGAGCTGTCAGGCCGCAGGCCTGACTGAGGGGGCCGCCCGCCGACCTCGCGCAGGATCATCTGAACCGCGGCATTCATGTCCTTCAGGACAAGCCGGGCGGAAAGTCGAAGCGTCCGAATGCCCGCCTGCTCGAGCCAGGCATCTCTGGACGCATCATGTTG
>CANJYY010000165.1 GCA_947479185.1 Caulobacteraceae bacterium | reverse complement strand
GCGCACAACGGCTCGATCGAGGCCGTGCCCTCGCGGTCGGACCGCATCCACCCCGTCGAAATCCGCTTCAAGCGCGACGCCGAGGGCCGGCGGGGGAACACCCGCGACGCCTTCATCGCCGCCCGGCTGCAGCCGCTGTTCGACACCGAAGCCGTACGGCTGGAGCTTTCCCCGGGCGACGTGGCGCTGTTCCATAACCGTCTGGTGCATCGCTCCGGGTTCAATCCCGGCCCGGCCCACCGCTATTCGATCCAGGTCCGTTTCGGCGACCTGCTGGCCCCCGACATCCGCAGCCGCGCCTGGCGCCATCGCTCCGCCGATGGCTTCGATGCGTTCAAGGCGCTGCACCCTGATCTCGTCGAGTTTGAGGAACACCCATGAGCGCTGATGAAACCCTGCGGGAGCTGCTGCGCCGCCACATCGACGAACCCGACCTGATCGCCAACCTCGGCTCCTTCGGCCGCCGCATGCACTTCATGAAGGCCTTCGCCCACTACGAGGTGTTCAAGCTGATAGAGGACCTGCCCGGCGATATCGTCGAGTGCGGCGTCTACAAGGGCGCCTCGCTGCTGAGCTTCGCCCGCTTCCTCGAGACCTTCACGCCCGGCGACCGGACCCGCAAGGTCATCGGCTTCGACCACTTCCGCGGCCTCGCCGACCGCTCGGACAAGGACGGCCTCGACGCCCGGGTGGGCAACACCACCGAGGGCTGGAACCCGGCCAGCTTCCGCGACACGCTGTTCGCCCTGGTCGACGCCTTCAACGCCGACGCCTTCGTCACCAGCCGGCCGCGCATCGAGCTGGTCGACGGCGACGTCCGCGAGACCGCTGCGGCCTATGTGGCCGACAATCCCGGCGTCCGCCTGTCCCTGCTGCACCTGGACATGGACCTCTACGAGCCGACGCTGGCGGCGCTGAAGGCCTTCTGGCCGCGCATCCTGACCGGCGGCGTGGTCCTGCTGGACGAGTACGCCATCCGCGAATGGCCCGGCGAGAGCGAGGCGCTGGAAGAGTTCTTCGACGGCAAACCGCCGCGCATCGAGAAGTTCGGCTGGGCCTCGGCCCCCGGCGGGTTCTTCGTCAAGGAATAGGGCGGGCGCTCAGTCCCGGGCGGCCACGAACGCCCGGGTCAGCGCCAGATAGTCCTCCAGGGCCGGGAACTTCTCGAAGCTGTGCGCCGCCGGTCCAGGGCAGGGGAGTCTTCATCCGTCTCGCTCCGTTGGGATCACTCGTCCAGCAACGCGCGGGCGCGCAGGAAGATGTCCTCGAACATGGCCGGCGTCAGTCGGCCGGTGTTCGTGTTGAGCCGTGAGCAGTGGTAGCTGTTGATGACCGTGTAGGCTCCGGCCGCGAACTGCGAGCCATGCCCGGGCTGGCCCAGCGACGCCTTCAGCCCCATGGCCCGCAGCACGCTGCGCCGGGCCACGTCGCCCAGGGTGACGATCACCTTCAGGTTCGGCAGCTCGGCCAGCTTGTTGGCGAAGAACGGGCTGCAGGTCTTCTCTTCCGAGGTCTCGGGCTTGTTCAGCGGCGGGGCGCAGCGGACCACGTTGGTGATCATCGCGCCGGTCAGCGCCAGGTCGTCGTCGCCGTTGGGATCATAGGTCCCGGTGGCGAAGCCGGTCTTCTTCAGCGTGTCGTAGAGCAGCCAGCCGGCATGGTCGCCGGTGAACGGCCGCCCCGTGCGGTTGGCCCCGGTGCGCCCGGGCGCAAGTCCCGCGATCAGCAGCCGGGCGGCGGGATCGCCGAACGACGGCGCGGGGCCGTTCCACCAGTCGGGGTTCTGGCGGCGGTTCTCCATCCGGTAGGCGACGAGGCGCGGGCACAGCGGGCAGTCGCGCGGCGGTTCGGAGCGAGGGCTCATCGGGATGCTCGCCCCTTGGGGGAGCTGTCAGCCCGAACGGGCTGACTGAGGGGGGCACCTGCGGCTCGGGTGGACCCCCTCAGTCTCGGCTTCGCCGAGCCACCTCCCCCGAGGGGGGAGGATCCGTCGTGGCTAAACCTCATCTTCAGCCTCGACCTCGGCACGGGTGCGGGCAGGGGGGTCGGCGAGGAACCTCGGCTGGTGCACGCGCTGCGGCCGGCCGATGATGTCGCCGAGGTCGGCGAGGTCGACGAAGGCGTCGCACTGGCGACGCAGGTCGTCGCTGACCATCGGCGGCTGCGACTTGACGGTCGAGACCACGGTCACCCGCACGCCCTTGCGCTGCACGCCCTCGACCAGGGCGCGGAAATCGCCGTCGCCGCTGAACAGCACCAGATGGTCGGCCTTGTCGGCGATCTCCATCATGTCGACGGCGATTTCGACGTCCATGTCGCCGCGCCAGCGCTTGCGGCCCTGGGCGTCGGTGTATTCGCGGGCCGGCTTGGTCACCACGGTGAAGCCGTTGTAGTCGAGCCAGTCGACCAGCGGCCGCAGCGGGGAAAAGTCGTCGCCGCTCTCGGCCAGGGCGGTGTAGTAATAGGCCCGGATCAGCACGCCGCGCTTGCGGAACTCGTCCAGCAGCTTGCGGTAGTCGATGTCGAATCCCAACGCCTTGGCCTGGGAATAGAGATTGGCGCCATCGATGAATAACGCGAGCCTATCGGTCGGATAAAACGTCATGTTTTCAAATCCTTGAACGCAATATCGCATCTGAAACTGGACGAATCCGTCATCGTCGCCCTGGGCAGTAACCTAGCGGCAGAGCACGGCTCCTGCGAGGCCCTGCTCGAAGCGGCGCTGGCCTGCTTTCCGTCGCACGGCCTGACCGTCACGGCCCGGTCGGTCTGGTGGCGGTCGGCGGCCTGGCCGGACCCGTCGGCGCCGGCCTTCACCAACGGCGTGGCCCTGGTGGAGACCGCCCTGACCCCGGCGGAGACCCTGGCGGCGCTGCACGCCATTGAACGCGCCTTCGGCCGCGAACGGCACGAGGCCAACGCCGCTCGCACCCTCGACCTCGACCTGATCGCCTTCGGCCGCCAGGTCGTCGCATCCTCCGCGCTGACCCTGCCGCACCCCCGGGCCCAAGAGCGCCGCTTCGTCATGGGCCCGCTGGCGCAGATCGCGCCGGACTGGATCCATCCGGTGAGCGGCGAGACGGCGAGCGAGCTGGCGAAGGCCGCGACCGTGGGCCGGGACGCCACATCGGCCTGATCGCGCTTGCGGCGTTGCACAATGACGCGCAAAACTCTATGTACCCCGGTCCCACCGGAACCAGAGAATCCAATATGGCCCGCGTCACCGTCGAAGATTGCGTCGAGAAGATCCCGAACCGCTTTGGTCTGGTCCTCGCCGCCGCCCACCGCGCCCGCGCCATCTCGGCCGGCGCGGCCCTGATGGTCGACCGCGACAACGACAAGAACCCGGTCGTGGCGCTGCGCGAAATCGCCGAGGACCTGGTCGACAACGACGGCCTGCGCGAGGGCCTGATCGGCACCCTGCAGCGGGTGGACGAGCGGACGGAAGCCGAGGAAGAGGCCGAGACCATCGCCCTGCTGTCGGATCCGACCCATATGCAGATGAGCGAGCAGGAACTGATCCGCGCTCTGCAAAGCGACCGCGATGGCGGTCAGGAGGAGCGGTACTGAGTCCGGAAGGCCCAGAACCGACTGACATCCTCGAGGCGGCTCCGGCCGCCCCACCCATAAACACGCCCTCCGAATCGCCAGAAATGGCGGCCCGTTCGGCTGCCCGGGCCAGAGCGTCCGGGCCCAAGTTCCTGCGCCAGTACGAGCTGATCGAGCGGGTGCGGGCCTATGACCCGACCGCCGACGAAGGCCTGCTGAACCGGGCCTATGTCTATGCCGTGCGCATGCACGGCTCGCAGACCCGGGCCTCGGGCGACCCCTATTTCGCCCACCCGATCGAGGTGGCCGGCATCCTCACCGAGTACCGGCTCGATACGGCCTCGATCGTCACGGCCCTGCTGCACGACGTCATCGAGGACACCCACGCCTCCAGCGCCGACATCAGCGAGCTGTTCGGCCCGGAAGTGGCCGAACTGGTCGAAGGCGTAACCAAACTCTCCAAGCTGGAACTGGCCGCCGAACACGCCCGCCAGGCGGAGAACCTGCGCAAGTTCATCCTGGCCATCTCCAGGGACGTGCGCGTCCTGATGGTCAAGCTGGCCGACCGGCTGCACAACATGCGCACCCTGGGCTTCATCAAGAGCCCGGCCAAGCGCGAGCGGATCGCCCGCGAGACCCTCGACATCTATGCCCCGCTGGCGCGCAACATCGGCTGCCACCGCATCTGCACCGAGCTCGAGGAGCTGGCGTTCGAGCACCTCAACCCGGTCGCCCGCAACGCCATCCTGCGCCGGCTGGAAGCCATGCGGGTCGACCAGGGCAAGGCTGTGCAGCAAGTCAGCGGCGACATCAGCCGCATCCTCGACGCCGAGAGCATCCCGGCCCGGGTGTTCGGCCGCGAGAAGCACCCGTTCTCGATCTGGCGGAAGCTGCAGCGCAAGTCGATCGGCTTCTCGCAGATGAGCGACATCTACGCCTTCCGCGTGATCGTCGACACCGAGGACGACTGCTACCGCGCGCTCGGCCTGATCCACCGCCAGTGGCCCTGCGTGCCGGAGCGGTTCAAGGACTTCATCTCCACGCCCAAGCGCAACAACTACCGCTCGCTGCACACCACGGTGATCGGCCCGCGCGGCATGCGGGTCGAGATGCAGATCCGCACCGAGGTGATGGACCGCGTTGCCGAGGACGGCGTGGCGGCCCACTGGCGCTACAAGAACCAGTCCTACGGCTTCGACCGCGAGGCGATGGAGGCCGAGGGCGGCCGCGATCCGCTGGCCAGCCTGCGCCAGCTGGTCCAGGTGCTGGAGCACGGCGGCGACTCCGAAGAGCTGGTCGAACACGCGAAAATGGAGCTGTTCCTCGACCAGGTGTTCGTGTTCACGCCCAAGGGCAAGCTGATCACCCTGCCGCGCGGCTCGATGCCGCTGGACTTCGCCTACGGCGTCCACACCAACGTCGGCGACACCACGGTCGGGGCGAAAATCAACGGCGAACTCAAGCCCTTGCGGACGGAACTTGCCAACGGCGACGTGGTCGAGATCGTCCGCGGGGCCAAGCCGGCGGTGCTGCCGGACTGGCGCTCCCTGGCGGTCACCGGCAAGGCGCGTTCGGCCATTCGCCGTCACATCCGCCAGACCGAGAAGGAGGAGTTCCTCCGTCTTGGCGTCGCGGCCATGGACCAGGCCTTCAGCCGCGTCGGCAAGTCGCGTTCGGGCGTCACCCTGCGCGCGGCGCTGGAGCGGTTCGCCGTGGCCAGCGAGGATGAGCTGTTTGACGCCGTCGGCCGCGGCCGCGTCACCCCGGGCCAGGTGCTCGAGGTGCTGTTCCCCGGCCTGAAGGATTCAGAGAAGGCGGCCGTCAGCGCCCGTCGGCGCATCGTCGACGGCCGCGACGCGCATGACTTCGTCATCGGCGACAAGGTTCGCGCCGGGGCGATGATCCGCTTCGCCACCTGCTGCCGGCCGGTGCCGGGCGACCGCATCGTCGGCATCGCGGTCGAAAAGGCCATCGAGGTGCACGCCATCGACTGCCCGACTCTGGAGCAGTACGACGACCGTCAGGATCTCTGGCGCGACCTGCACTGGACCGCCGAAGCCGAGCGCAACACCGTCTCCCGCACCCGCCTGCGCGCGACGATCCGCAATGCGCCGGGCGTGCTGGGCGAGGCCTGCACGATCATCGGCGAGACCGGCGGCAACATCGTCAATCTCAACATGCACCACCGCGGCGACGATCACTTCGACGTCGACTTCGACCTCGATGTGAAGGACGCGAGACACGCGACCAACATCGTCGCCGCCCTGCGCGCCAACCCGTCGATCGAGACGGTGGACCGGGCGAAGGGGTAGGTCGGGGACACGCACTGAAGTGCATGTCCCCGGCTATGCGATCAGCGCCTCAACCGCCGCCACCGTCGCGGCCGTCAGCGGCGAGGGCAGGGCGGCCAGCGGGAACCAGCCGCAGCCGCCCAGCTTGTCGGGCTCCAGCACCACCGGTTCGCCGACGCAGTCCTCCACCAGATAGACCGGCGCGACCCAGTGACCGCCGTCGCCCCGGTCGATGGTGTCGGCCACGCACAGCAAGCGTCCCGGCGTGATCGTCAGGCCCAGCTCCTCGGCGATCTCGCGGGCGCAGGTCTGGCGCGTGGTCTCGCCCCAGTCGGTCTTGCCGCCCGGCAGGCCCCAGAACCCGGCCTCGGGCTCCTTCAGGCGCTGGACCAGCAACAGCGCGCCATCGCGCAG